>JAYVFX010000900.1:0-3235 GCA_043772795.1 Deltaproteobacteria bacterium | reverse complement strand
TGCGACTACTCCGAACGAGTTAACTCACCGGCTCCTACAAACACTCGGTATTACAGACAAGGAAAGAGATGGGCTCATCGCTCCGTTCCAACAATTGGTGAAAAAAATCGATGCCTTTACAAAGAGGCTTTACAATGCTGTTGGACGCGGACGATTTGCGTTCACGCTACTTATGGCAGCTGCATACGAGAAGTTTTCACCAGCGGTTAGTAAATCCTCCGTTGAAGTCGAACCTTATGACACGTTCGTTTACTATGCTAAGGGCTGTATCACATTTCTCGAGGATTTTTGTCTTGAGTTGGAGCATCAACAAGAATCGCGGCGTGATGAGGTCGTTATCGAAAAGGTGCTGCAATTTTATAAAACTCGGCATGAAGATGGAGAGAAGTTACCGCGTCTGAATGACCAATCTGCCAAAAGAGAGGACACCTCAGATAAAGCAACTAAAGAGAAATATAAGATCCTACAGTCGATACTCTGGCACCTAGCAGTTATCAGTGTACCAGTTGAGGCTGAGATCCTGGCGCTTTGTCCGTTAATACGGCGAGCACTCGGAAAGGGCGCCGCTCAGAGGGTGAAGCATGAAGACGATACCAAGCTCGTTGAAGAGTATCTTAAACTACTCCAGTTTCGTTGCTTGGTGTATCAAGTGAAAGGGGGCGGTACACAGAAATTCCCACGCTATGGCGTGCACCGCCTCATCCAACGTCACGTCTTTGCTCAGATGGGTGCCCCGTTCGTGGAGTATCCAGATGTGGATCAATTTTCATTAACTCTTTATGCCCGGCAGCCAAATGATATTCCCCTCCTCTCGCCGGTTGCGCACAGAGACTTACGAGAAACCGTCGCTGTATTGTCAGGCTATCCCGAATATAATGAGGCAATATTACAGTATGAGAATATGAAAAGAGCCAGGAAAGGAAAGGAGGACAATCGACGCGAGAAGGAGACAGGAGACAGCAAAGGAGAGGAGAAACGTCCACCGTTGGAAGCGCCCTCGCTGAGAGCTGCGTATGGCATCTTGCGGTCCATTTATTCGGTTTCCGGTGTTGCGAGATTTGACATAGAACACCAACGTATTGAAGATAAATCAGGCAGCGATGGAAGCTTGTTTGGCCTCGGCTTCTTTGAGGAACATCGTCAGCAAATCCGCTGGTTGAGGGAACAAGCGAAGCAGTTGAAGCAACTGAGAGAGTGCGAGCGAGGGAAGGAAGATTTAAGTGAGCTTTGGCAGGACGCGCCCTTCTACGCGGAGGAAATTGCTTGGCTCTACAATGAGTGCGGAGTGTTGAGCCTCGTTCAAGGGCGACTTCCTGACGCATTTGCGCTTTTTGGTTTGGCTCTACAGGCATTAGACGAACTTGAGCCTAACCGTGACAAACCAGGGCCGTTGCGAATGCTTGTTCTGCTTAACCGCGCAGCGCTTGATATCGAGCGCGGTCGTATCCGAAGGGCGAAAGAGACGCTGGAGACTATCATCCCGCTGTTTTCAAGCGCGGACGAGGAAGCGCGCCTCATTGCAGAAGGATACCGAGCCCTCACGTATCACCTAGTAGGAAATTTTGATCAAGCTGAAGAACTGTACAAAGACATTACCCCCAAACTGGTCACATTGGGCAAGTCGCGGTCAGCGAGTATTTTCTCTCGGCACTGGGCAGATCTGCTCAGGAATAGGGAAAGGTATCGGAGGCGAGGTCTACAGTAAAGGCAGCTCTCCGGCTTGCGCAAGAGGGCAATCATGCGGATGTTCATCATCTCGCAATTCTGTCTCAAGCGAAGATATTACTTGAAGATGACGGCAGTAACTCCACTGCTAAGCCCGCAGACTCGCACCTCAACGTGGGTACAAAGGACTCTGATCCCGAACTCATACATTCGCGTCTCGATACAGTGGAACGTTATGCGCGAGTGATGGGCATACCACGAATGATGGCTGAGGTTCACGAGCTGCGCTCGCGTTTGCACTTACGGAGCGGCGATCTACGTACTGCTGGGACTTTCGCGCGAAGGAGTCTGGAAATCGCTTCTTTGCATGAGCTGCAAATCCGTAAAGCCCGTGCGTTGATATTGTACGCGCAGATCAACTTTAAGCGTGGGTTCAAAAAAGCATGCCGATCATTATTAGAAGAAGCGCTCGGCCTCACGCGGGATATGGGGTACTTTGCAGCGTATGCGCAGGCGCAAGAGCTTTGGCACGAACTCGAACGGACTGGAAGCGTAGAAGATTCCTATGTTGGATGATTAAAGGTTAACAGAGAGTGATGAGCAAATGAGGTTGAGTGAAGGGTCTCTACTCACTCAACCGTTCGATACGTGGCTCAGAAACAAAATTCCCGATCCGTGCCATGCTTCCTGGATTCCCGCCTACGCGGGAATGACGGACGAGGAGGCTCCCGCCGTTTCTGCCCACTCGCGGCGTGTAGTTTCTCCTATGGGCCGAGCACTCTTATGTCATTACTCTGGCGCTGACAAATTGCTATGTGTATTTTGTGCTTCTCTCTGATTTCGCTTACGAGCTTCCGGCAGAATTGATTGCCCAAGAACCGGCTTTAGAGCGGTCGAGTTCTCGTTTATTGGCCGTGGATCGCCCATCTCGCCACCTTTATCACTATCAGTTTTCTAAAATTGTTTATCTTCTTCCAGAAGGTTGTTTATTGGTGCTGAACGACACTCGGGTATTCCCAGCGCGGCTGCGTGGTCACAAAGAGAGTGGTGGTCGTCTTGAATTGCTCCTGTTACGGCGTCTCCGGGGAGAGGACCTCGTCTGGGAAGCGATGTGTAAAGGTGGCCAAAATGTCAAAGCTGGGACACGAGTAGCGTTCTCTCCAGATCTCTCAGGGATCTGGCTGTCCGCTCCCAGCGAAGGACGCGGGGTTATTCGTTTCCTGGTGCAAGGTGACTTCGCAGGGGTGCTTGCGCGTGTGGGGGAAATGCCGCTACCGCCGTATATCAAACGTACGCCAGGGACCCGTGCGTCCGATGCGGAGCGGTATCAGACGGTCTATGCCCGGCACGCGGGCGCTGTGGCTGCACCAACCGCTGGGTTGCATTTTACGCCGGAATTGCTGACCGACATCCGCAAACGAGGAGTGGAAGTGGCCTTCCTTACTCTGCATGTGGGTGCCGGAACCTTTCAGCCGGTACGTGTGGAACAGGTTGAAAAACATGCAATGGAGGAAGAGGAGTACGAAATCTCCGAAGACGTGGCCCAACGTATCAACGAAGCTAAACGAGC
>JAYVFX010000899.1:0-4710 GCA_043772795.1 Deltaproteobacteria bacterium | reverse complement strand
GTGGTAGGTTGCACCGTCACATTCGATACCGAGTCTGTACGTTCCTGCATCCTGTGAATCTTTCACTCCAAGATCAATAAAGAATCCTGCGACTCCTACCTGTGCTTCAACTTGGTACCCATGCGCGATCAGTAAGGTCGCTACATCTACCTCGAAGTCGCTGTCAGGAGACCGGCCCGAATCAAGCCCAATCTCTACAATTTGTCCCGTCTCAGCGAAGGCGAGATAATTACGGAAAGCAACTACTCCTCGCGACGGATTTTCTCCAAGTACAATGTCGTTTGACTTGAGCGAGGTGAACAGCTCGATTCTCCGACGTGCGCGTGTGAAGAGTACGTTCAGTCGTCGCCAACCTTTGTCTCTCGCAATCGGTCCAAAGCGTTGATAGACACGCTGCGTTTCTGGATCGCGCCCGTACGTTGTTGAAATAAATATGACCTCTCGCTCATCGCCTTGGACGTTTTCAAGGTTCTTAACGAAGAACGGCTCGTCCCGCTCCTCCTGTTGTCGTAACGTTACATCAAACCTCGCATCTGTCTTCTGTAATCGTTCAATCTCTGCCAGGATAAGGTCCCGTTGCTGAGAATTCATTGTCGCGACACCGAGGGATACTTCAGGTTGTTCAATGAGGTGAGTGCGAACTGCCTGTGCGACTTGCAATGCTTCCACGAGGTTGCGTGAGTTCTTGTATGTCGCGTCTTCAATCCAGTGGACCTGAACACCAAACTCATTGTGCTGCGCATAAGGGGAAGGAAAGAGCAGTAGCTCATTGTTGTAAAACTGACTGTTGGAAAATGCGATTAAAGAAGGATGCTGCGAACGGTAGTGCCAGAGAAGGGTTCGATTCGCGAAGGTTCGTTGCGCAATCTCGAGAATAGATTCTGTTTCTTCTGCGGCGATATGTTCCTCATCGTCCTCTTCTGCATCGGAGATCTGATCAAAGAACGTTGTCGGAGGAAGTTGCTTCGGGTCACCGACAATAACCACTTGTTTTCCCCGCAGAATAGCGCCGAGGGCATCTTCCGGCTTCACTTGTGATGCTTCATCCATCACTACCAGATCGAAGTCGATCTGACCGGGCGGTAAATATTGGGCAACGGAAAGTGGGCTCATCATAAAGCAAGGCTTGATCGCTTGCAGTGCTTTCCCGGCCCGACGCACTAATTGTCGAATAGGAATGTGTCTAGTTTTTTTGGACAGTTCGTGCTCAATTAGCCCGCGGTTTGTCAACGTACGTACCGGGCCTGTCCCGATCCCAGCCGGGATCGGTCGTTTGGCGATGTTACTTGCTATATCCTGGCCACGACGGCTGTTGAGTTCACGATCAATACGCTGAAACTCACGAATCGTTCGCTCGTACGCCACTCGGGTGAAATTGGCAAGCGCTGGATTTGCCTGCACTGCTTGTCGCGCAATCGCCTCATACGCCAGCGCGCGAAAATATGCTGCCAGTCTTTCTGGTGCGAGATTGTGAGTGTGAACAAGCTGAATCATCTCTTGGTGTCCAAGCTCTTGGAGATGGGCCGTAACCCGACAGAATTCGCTCCACGGATTGAGGAATTCTATTGTGGCCAAGCTTGCTTCGCAGGCCTGGATGACATCCGCCAGGATAAAACTTGGGCTCTTACCTTTGAGCCAGCGTTCAAGATTGACTCCGCCCCAGCGAGAGCATTGCTTTAACCACTCCTCTCGGACTGAAAGGAACTGCTTTAATTTGTCGGAGACCGTCATAATAGAAGCTCCCCTGGGACTTTCTGGTCCTGAGAGAGCCCAAGAGATGACATCTGCTTGTACGCCTGTCATGTGAAGGGTGGAAAGCCAATCCAGTGCTTGTAAGAGAGAGGTTGTATCTGTATCAAAGCCCTGCCAGTGGTTTCCCAATGATATCGCAAGTGTCTGATTCGCTTCGACCTCGTATCGAATTTCTAGAAGCTGCAGCCTGGCTGCGGCTGCAGCTTGGAGTTGTTCAACGGTAGTGAGACGTGGAGCTTGAGCTGCTCTGAGCGTAAGAAGAAGCCCTTCAAGCAGCTCAAGCTGTTTTGCGAGAAGCTGTTGGATCAATGTGATAGGCGACTCAAGAGAATCGCCTAAGCCACACTCTCTCAGTCCGTCGTAGAGCACTACGAGGGGTTGAGAGAGTTGATTTCCTAGACGACGAATTTCGTTTGCTGAATTGTCGGTATTCGTGACGAGACTTTTGGCGAGGAGTGGATCTCTCACCGTTTGTATCAGATTCGATGTCCATGCAATTGTTGCACGAAGAGAAGGCCAATCGGTCTCGATTCCTTTGAACGGATGACCGAGCGCGTCCTTTATGTTTACATCGCTGGCAAAGCGTTCAACATCATCCAGAAGGTTTGCAAGCTGCTCGATCCGTTCCGTGAGGGTTCGATCCCGAACTTCCTTTGGGTTGTGAAGAAAGGAGACAATCTCTTTGTGAAGAACTCGGTACTCACTCCGTAGCCGAGGAAACCATCGGTCATGAAGAGATCGTAGGCGCTTCGCTATGAGGCGCAGTTCACGTGTATAAGGAGCGAACTTAGTGTCAAATCTTCTTTGCACCTCGCGTAACTTTGTTGTGAGTTGTTGCGCTGTCTCCTCTGCCTGTCGTAGTTTCTCCTCAGCGTGACGCCGGAGCCATGCGGGTTCGAATGCACGTTCAACGAGCTGAGGCATATTGCTAAAGAGTTCAGCTAAGGAGATTACTTTCTCAAAATCAGCGAGGAATGATGGAGACGCTCCTAATACGTTATGGATCGTGTCGTTGAGATGCTGTAACTGTTGGGCACTGTGGGCACAGCGCTGGGAACTCTGCAGCAGAGTCTCAAGCTGGTACAAGGTTTTCTCCTGGTGCCCCTCTTGGATCAGGCGCGCGCAATTTTCTTTTAGGCCTGCGACAAACGTGAGATCGAGGCAAACCTGTGTCTGCGGAAGAGTAGCAGATGCTTTTGTAAGCGCAGGAATTTCTGCCAGTCGATCGTGAAGCTTTCTCACCTTATCGGCTGTTGCCTTGGATAACAGGTTTGCCCACGTGTCTGGAGCTAAGTGTGGACGAGAAGGAGAGCTGAGGGCTAGGCTTAATTGAACTAACCCTCGCAGTTGAACGATTTGGGTGGAAATCGGGGCTCCTTCTGCAGTAAGCAAGCTTAAGGCTGCTTGTGCCTCAATAGCAGAGGCGTGAAGATGACGAAGTGCGGTTGAAACGCTCTGCAGCTCCGATCCGAAAACATGGCGTAAGTCGATTCCGTCCCAAGCTAGGCGAACTGCATCTGGGAGATCATGCCAGAGCATCGAGGCTTCACGCACGATAGCGGTTCGCTCCTCAATTTCCCTGCGGCTTAACAGTGGAAACTCTCCGTTGTTGGATTCTGGAAACTCGGGCTTTGCGAGCGTGCGAAATCGAGATGCTCGAAAGGCAACCTTAAAGAAAGGTTCTTGATCTGGGCCGATCAGCATTTGCGCCGCTTCTGTGTACGAAAGGAGACGTAATCTTTCTTGAGTTAGGTTTGTTTCCTGTTCTTTAATATCTCGAGGTTCTGGAAACCGTTTGTGAAGTCGGCGTTCTAGTTCTTGATGCAGTTGTCCTTTGTTTGTCCCCCGAGAATGCAGTTCCAGTACGAAATCTCCCAGTCCGCACCGATCCAAGCGGTTTTTGACGACTTCAAGTGCCGCACTTTTCTCCGCTACAAAGAGGATACTCTTGCCGTTCGCTAACGCTGCAGCGATAAGATTGGTAATCGTTTGGGACTTTCCCGTTCCAGGAGGGCCATGAATGACAAGATTCTTTCTCTCTGCCAAGGCATCAATCAGGGCCGAATGCTGTGAGCTATCAGCATCCATCACTAACTGAATTTCATGCGCTTGCGGGTGACGATCCACATTGTAGATTTCCGCTAATTGCAGATCGGTGTGGTTGTCTGACGGTGCTTCGGTATCCCCAAGTAGCTTTGACACGATTGGGTGCTCAGCGGGGTGTTGGGCTTCTGATCCGTGGTTTTGGTTGAGTTCGCGATACATCAGCAGCTTAGAAAAACTAAAGAGGTCGATCACCATCTCCCGTACGACGCGCCAACGAGGATAAGAAAGTATTTTCTCGGATACCTCAGTAAGGTACTCTTCAGGATCACGTTCTGAATCGAACTCGGGCAGGTCAATACGAAAGTCCTGGGCCAGCTTTTCCGCGAGGGATAAATTAGTTTCAATATCTTCTTCACTATAATTCACTGAGTACTGAAACGTATCTGTCCACGGGTCATGTTTTCCCTTGTTAATCTCAAGCGGGACGAGAATAAGAGGGGCACGTGACTTTTCTGTAG
Organism: Deltaproteobacteria bacterium; assembly: GCA_043772795.1. Classification (GTDB taxonomy): domain Bacteria; phylum Desulfobacterota; class Binatia; order Bin18; family Bin18; genus VGTJ01. Next base: position 394 of record JAYVFX010000899.1, on the reverse strand, counting down.
AGTCATCAGACTCGAACCACTCCAAAAATCCGATGGCTAGATGCAGGAAATTTGTTCCAGTTTCCTCAAGTGCAGTTCGTGCAGTAGTGTGGAGTACTGTACAGCGGCGCTCAAGTTCTTTTGGATTGAAGGGAGTCTGCAGGAGATCATCTAAATGTTTAGCATCAATAGTCTCTCCTGGGATCGGTAATTCCTGACGCATATCGATGGAGAGTGAAAGGTCTTCTGTGCCCGTAACATCTTCTATACGAGCAGGGAGGAGTCCTTGAGGAGGAAGGGAATCCAGTTTCTGGGATTCTTCAATGGCGGTTAGCGTGAAGCGGTGACCAGTCAGCAAAGGGTGAAAGGTCGCAGAGGGGAGTTCATCAATGATTTTGATGCTCCGTTTTGGAAA
>JAYVFX010000898.1:0-2834 GCA_043772795.1 Deltaproteobacteria bacterium | reverse complement strand
GCGGTTTTGAAGTCGACCATATTTTCCCACGGTCGCGCGGTGGGCAGACGGATTTGTCTAACGTCGCCTTGGCGTGCCCGCACTGCAATGCGCGCAAATGGGCGCACGTCGACGGTGAAGATTCAGAGTCAGGGCAATGGATAGCGTTGTTCAATCCTCGGACGCAGCGATAGGAGGACCATTTTCACTGGTCTGAGCAACAGCCGTTCACACTTGTAGGGATCTCAGCGCATGGGCGAGCAACAGTAGCACGGTTACAAATGAACTCTCCCGCTCTCGTGAACATCCGCCGCTTGTTGGCCGAGCTCGGCCTCTCCTGGCACGCAGAGCCCTGAAGACTTTTCGGGTATTTCTAGGCAGGCAAAGATCCAGTCATCGATGGGAAGGCAAACGTCATTATTCATAGCGATCTAGAACTACAGGGCACTCAATAGCGTATCGCTTTCTTCACCCGCTTGGTTGCAAATATGCGCCAAGTCGAAAAACCGGAGAACTTCAAACACATGGCCAGTGGGTATCTAGCAGAAATCGAAAAGATGCACGCCGAAGTGATGGCATATCTCAGCCGTCATGCCAGCGAGTCTGCGCCTGCCCCGAAGCTGCTTAAACAATGCGCTTCATAGGATTGATATCCGCAGATTGTCGTTTTGTGTGAAGGTATGACGAAAGTGTTTGCAAAATTGGGGTCAGGTCTTTACTTTGACAATAGAAAATTTTCGTCTCGTCGTAACATATCACTGGATGTTTACCAAATGGTAATGTAAAGACTTGACCCCTAGTTTCCGATTTCGTGGCAAACGGTCTATGATCGGTTTGTGGAGTGGAAGCGAGCCGGGATCTTTGAGCAGATTTGGGCGCGCTATCTGCATCTCTATGATAGCAAACATGGGATTGCGTGGGAGTGGCAATCGCCCGATGGGACCTGTGTACGGGCACCCACGGGGGGAAAAAGAAGCAGGGCCCAATCCCACGGACCGCGCCCAACCTTGCGATAAGGACCATTGGTTAATTGATGGGCGCGGCGTGCCGCTGAGCGTGGTGAGTACCGCAGCCAATGTCAACGAGGGCCCGACGCTCTCGCTGGTACTGAATTCGTTGCCCATTGTCCGCCCTCAACCGGACCGGACGCACCCTCACCATTTGTGTCTCGATGTCGCCTTTGACAATGCGCCCGCCCGGAGGGGTGTCTTGCTCGAGCGCTACCCCGGGCATATTGCGCCCAAGGGCGGGAAACCGGCCGACGCGGTGGTCCATCCGAGAGGCCAAGCGCGACGCTGGAAAGTCGAGCGCACGCACGCCTGGCACGATCGCTTCCGGCGCTTGGTGGTGAATTGGGAACAGACCTTGGCCAGTCGCTATGCATTCTTGTGTCTCGCCAATGCCCTCATTGCCTATCGGACATAATTTGCAGACACGCTCTACAGACTCCTTTTGTTAATCAAATGACAAAGTAAAGACCTGGCCCCTTTTATCCGGCCAAGTCTGACACCTTTAACAAAATGAGGGCCTTGTCTTGAACTGTAACTTTCACACCACAATTAGCATGCGAACGGAGTCAAAAATGTCAGTTCAGTATCTGATTCCTTGTCTATTGTTTTGCTCTGGCACCGCTTTCGTCGTAAGTGTGGTATAAATCCGACTTGGCAACAACGGCTTTACGAGATGGAGAGATCTTAGTTACGATCAAGAGCAAAGTGCCAAGGAGAAATCTTTCATGAAAACGCTCGTAGACCTTCAACTGCCGCCACAGCTATGGAAGGCACTCCAAGAAGCACCAAAGCGGATAGGAGCAGAGTTTGCTGTAGATCGGATCGTGCTCTTTGGCTCAGTCGTGCGAGGAGAGGAGGATGAGGAGTCGGACGTGGATCTTCTTATCGTCCTGCAAGATCCTCCGAATCACCAAGTCCGCAATTCCATTTCCCGTTTGCTTCTCGATATTAATTTGCAATACGACACCAATCTGAGTGGTTTGGTGGTGGATCGGAAGGCATGGGATGAGGGACAGCTGACCGTGTTGCCCATTCATGAGGAGATCAAGGAAGAAGGAATGCGGCTGTGACTCAGAAGGAAGCAAAAGCTGAGGTTGTTCGTTATTGGTGGGACCAGGCGCAGGAGAGCCTGGAAGCTGCTCAGCGTGAGTTTGCTGCCAAATCGTATGGCTTCGCTATGAATCGCGCGTACTATGCTCTGTTTTATACTGTAAGTGCGCTCTTGTTAGAAGAAGGACATCAGTTCAAGAAACATAGCGGCGTGCGAGCTGCTTTCAACCGGGAAGTCATCAAAACTGGACGGATGGAAAAGAAGTATGGCGATTTATACAACGAAATCTTCGACGATCGGCAAGTGGGAGATTACGTTGCATTCACCAAGTTTGACGCTCTGTATGTTCAAGAAAAAATCGACGGCCGTAAAAACTTTCTGAGCACCTTGCAGCCATTGATCAAATCTTTGCCGCCGTCCGAGTAATATGTTGCGGCGATCTGGGAATTAGATTTGCGAGAAAATGGGCTCAGGTCTTGAGATATAAGATCCTGCTCTTCTTCCTTGAAAGGAGACGACCAAGCAACTGATACATCAAGACCTGACCCTTAGTCCTACTTACAGGCTCAGCACGAACGGAAAATCTTCAGCGATTTCAACACCCGACCCGTTCGCTCTGAGCTTGTCGAAGGGTGAACATCGACTTTTTAATCAGTCTCCCTTAGTCCTCTCCCCTCCCTTGAGAAGCTGTTTCATGAGCAATGCGTTTCCGGTTCTCCCGTGCCCGTCCTCACGCTTGCGCAAATCCCGGAGAGTAGGGTATACGGACAAATGGCGTATTGCTGCTCCAGCCG
>JAYVFX010000897.1:0-3826 GCA_043772795.1 Deltaproteobacteria bacterium | reverse complement strand
ATCAACGCCTGCTGAACACCATTGTGGCCCAGATTACGAGCGTGACGCGGAGAGCCTTGGAACCGACACAATTGTTAATCGAGATGGCTACACTCGAAGGACAGTAGTCCGGGCTCAGACAAGATTCCGTCGTGAACTGTGTCAATCTGCTCACATTAGACAAGAGCAGGGTTCTCCAGAAATTGGGTAGCTTGCCTGATGCCATCATACAAAAAATCAACAACTGCCTGAAGGCCGCACTGGAATTGCCTTAGATCTGTTACTGCCAAGTGGACTGAGAGCATGGCCGAACAAGGGCATGGAGCTGACTGCCTCCAACGTCCGCTCGCGCCTCGCTCCTGCTGCCGGTAGCAGCTCATGCCTGGCGATGAACATCATCTCACCTCTACCAGGCACAGGTAGTAGGTTGCAGGAGTTGGGATGATCACAGGTACTCGTTATCTGTCTTGACTTTCGGCTGTCCTGGAGAGAATCTTGATCCATGTCTCTCTCATCTCAATCTACATCGACTGCGGTCGCACCAGTTGTCGCGCATATTCCTCCGCTGCAAAATGGCGACTGTTTAACTCGTCCAGAGTTCGAGCGTCGCTATGAGGCCATGCCTCATCTCAAAAAAGCGGAACTGATCGAAGGAATCGTGTACGTTTCTCCTTCCGTTCGTTATGAAGGGCATGGCCGCCAACACGCGGAGCTAAACGGTTGGCTTGGAGTGTATATGGCGTTCACCCCAGGAGTCGAGGCGAGTACCAATGCCACCGTCCGCTTGGACCTCGACAATGAGCCACAACCTGATGTGCTTCTTCGTATCTCCGATGACGGTCAATCTCGGGTTGACACGGATGGGTTTATCGACGGAGCACCCGAACTTGTCGCGGAGGTTGCTTCGAGTAGCGTTGCCTACGATTTACACCAGAAGCTTGACGTGTATCGTCGCCACGGCGTGCGCGAATACCTCGTCTGGCGGACATTAGATAATGCCATTGATTGGTTTGTCCTGCGTAACGGATCTTACGAACCTTTGTCGCCGGACGCTCAGGGAGTATACAAAAGTGAGGTTTTCTCTGGCCTCTGGCTTGATACGACTGCGATGCTTGCTGGTGATCTGGCAAAGGTACTGCAAACTCTGGGCGCAGGAATGGCCAGCCAGGAGCACGAGGAGTTTGTTACCACGATAAAGCAACGTATTGCGGATGCACGTGTCACTCCGAGATAATGGTCCAGCAGGGTACGTCCTACCAGTCCCAACCTAAGTCGCTTGCTTCCCCTCATCCTGGCCTTCTCCCGGGAGGGAGAAGGAACCCAAACTCGTTGCTTCACAGCCAAAAAGCCGGAATCTGCTCTTAAGTTGTAACAAATGGGTGCGGCCCCCAAGCTTCAAATCTTCCTTACCTCGTGCTATGCACTGAGCACATGAGCGAAAGCGACAACACGACGAAAACACTCACCTCTGAACAACTCGTCGACTTACGCAAAAAAACCCAGACCGTTGCTCAGCTGCTGCATTCCCAGGTGCAGTCACACATAGAGACTTTACGACCGCTGTTCTCCCCGCGACGGATGTTTGGGAAGTATGTCGGCGGGAAAGAAGAGGTTGCGGGTGCGGATAAAGCACTTGCCCAACTACGTTCTGCATTCCAAGCCGTTTGTGGGAAACCCTTCTCCCTTCCCCCTGAACTCGACCAGGATGTTTTAAGTGATATCGACGGGCGCCTTGAGCTTGCACCGTGGGAATACACCCATGAGGCTAAGAGCCAAAACGAAACCCGCGTCTTAACCATTACCTCGCCGCTACGATGGATCCTCACCTACAGTTCGACTTCCACACTCTCACAACTCCGGCAAACCTTGGCTGGACAACAGGAGCGTCGCGCCGATTCTGTTCGGCAGTTTGTGGTTAATGCTTTGGTCATGGGACTCGTGTTTGAGAAATTTCCGGGGATAGAGCAAGTTCTTACTGACCTGCGCTATCAGGTGAGTAAAGAGAAACATCCTGGTCTTGGGGAACTCTCTCTTGTCACGATTACCTCCTGTCTCTCTTCTTTCCGACCATCAGATGCCATGCTGCTCAATGCGACCGATTTGTCTGGCGTCCCGGCTTTTATTGAGTTGGTTGACCTTGAGAGCATATCAACAATGCGAGACCCGCTTAAGCTACGCATCGAACAAGTGCTTGGCAGCTAATTGGCCATACAATCAATCCACCTTGCAGCCGCCGGCAACAACAACACTCACTGTCACACAACCTCCTGTTCTTTCACTTTGAGAGATGTTTTTGTTCTAATGTCGGCCTACGTGACCATGCCCCGAAAGCAAGTTTCTGGTACAGTAGCGTTTCAACGACGACCGCTCCATTCTTGGTTGGTGTCTGGGGAGGAAGGAGGAGGAAGTATATGTGGCTCCCTGGTGTGATGTGGGGTTTGTTATGCGTAATGCTCATGGGGTTTCCACTGACGAGTAACGCGCAATCGTCCAAGCGAGGCACGACAGCTCCGGCCCAACAGGAAGCTTCACCTCTTACTGCTGCGTTGTTCGAAGCCGTAACTTCTAGTGACCTAGACAAGGTGCAACAGCTCCTGACCCAAGGGGCCAACGTCAACGCGAGGGATACGAAAGGCAATACAGCCCTGCTTGCCGCCGCGAAACAATGTCAGCCCCAAGCAACCGATATTGTAAAGCTACTTCTCAGCCGTGGCGCGGATGTAAAGGCAAAGGATAGTAAGGGAAAAAGTGCACTAGCTTGGGTGCTTGAGGGACGCTGCTATGGCTACGATCCTGAGACGAAGCAGTTCCTAGCAGAGCGCAAAGTCAACTTGGATCTTGTTGAAGTCCTCATTGCTGCCGGAGCCGATCCCAACACGCGTAGTGAGGAAGGTAGCAGTGCGCTGCAAGAAACCGTACTTGCAGGGGATAGGCCGCAACTTGTGCAGCAGCTGCTTACCAAGGGAGCGGACGTCAACGGCAAGGACAAGCGTGGGTGGACGGCTCTCATTGTCGCCGCTTTCCGTGGACATACGTCTCTGGTGCAGACGTTGATCGACAAGGACGCAAGGCTCGAAGCAACAGATAATCTCGGACAAACAGCTTTGATGGAGGCGGCAGCCTGGCATCGCACTGATATCGTCAAAGCACTGATCGCTCAGGGGACCACCGTCAATGCGCGAGACAAACTCGGCCGCACTGCCCTTATGCTTGCAACCAAGGAGGGTGTTGCTGATACGGTACAACTCTTGTTAACGGCGGGAGCGGATGTCAATGCAAAAGACAAAAAAAGGCAAACCGCTTTGATGTGGGCCGCGCGCGAGTGTTTGCCAGAGATTGCCCAAGCTTTACTGGCAAAGAAAGCCGATGCCAATATACGGAACCAGACGGACGAAACCGCATTGCGAATCTCACGCTTTCGCAAATGTGTAACCGTGTCAGATCAGCTCGAACAGGTTGGAGGTAGAGAATAATAAGGTGGAAAGAAATCGCTGAGAGGTAGGATTCTATACTGAACGCGGGAACAAATTGCGCTTTTACCCACGGGCATCAATGCCCGTGCTACAAGACAACGCCGGATGAAATCTGGCTTAAAGCCCCGTTGATGGAGCGCTGTGACTGTAGCACGGCGATTCATCGCCGTGGCCTGAAGAACGACAAACGCGCAATTCGTGGCCGTGCAGAGTATACATCGCACCACACGCGCTTCGCACACTTCCTTGTCCACCTGTGACTTCACTCTCGTTGGGCTGATGTCAGGACACTTTTTTCAAACCATTGAATTCCCGAGGCTTCTTTGATGATTTTGCCCAGGATAAAAAAGATTTTTCGCTACGTCTGGTGCGCT
>JAYVFX010000896.1:0-2552 GCA_043772795.1 Deltaproteobacteria bacterium | reverse complement strand
GTACCGCAGCGTGGGGGACGGTGGTTAGCTACCCCACGGTTCCAACTGCCTCGCTTTGTCAAGTTTCTGCAGCGGGCTTTAGAGGCGTGGTATGGCGGTATACGGGCCATTACGGCTCCTGCTCTGCCGCGAGATTAAGAAATTGAATCTACTGAGTCTTTGTCTTGCGCTACGTCGAAGGATGGTCCGGACAAGAAGTTGCGGAGTTCTTGGGACTGACGCCTGGTAGCGTGAAACGTCACCTGTTCCGTGCCGTCCATCACATGCGCCAAGCCCTCGGAGGTCGTTCATGAGTCGTTGCCTATCAGAAGAAACGCTTTTGCTGGTGTATGAAGGGGAAGGTACCAGAGAAGATAGTGCCCACCTTGCGAAGTGCCAGGTGTGTACAATCCGCCGTGAACACTTGGGCAAAGATCTGAAACTTCTCGGCCAGGTGTTACGTGATCTTCCACCGCGTACCGTAGTGGTTCGCCAGCGACGATTGTCAGTGATACAGTGGATTCCGATTGCCGCGGCCGGTGTTGCTGCCGCAGTAGTGTTCTGGAATTACGGATCGCTGCTAGAGCAGCCGCAACTGCCACTACCGATACCCGTTCCGCCACCTCGGATTGCGGTACAGCCAGTCCAGGAAGAAGAGTTGGCGCGCTTTCTGACCAAAGTTGTCGGGCCAGCGGTATTTTCGGCAACTGATGTGGGTGCGAAAGCGTTGCCTAAAAGAGCGACGAATCTCGCGTATCTGCAAGCTGCGCTCGATGGTGGATGGCCGAGCGAACGCTGTGAAGAGGATCGTACCCCGGGATGCGACAGCGACCCCTTCGCTTTTCTTTTCGAGGAGGAACGGAGCTGAGGAGACAACCACGTGAAGAAATTTATACATTCGATGATCATTGGATTCCTCATCACGAGTGGAACAGTCACTCTTGTGGTTGGACAAGATCTGGGAGGACTCGAATCGTTGATGACGGGAAGTCCACGTGGAGATGGGCCAGGCGCTCTAATCCTGCTCCTCTTGAAAGGCGTCGGGCTGACACTGGAGCAAAAGCAACAAGTGCGAGACATCTTTGTTACTCATCGAGGGAATCTCGAGACGCTCTTTCGAGATTTGCAGATAGCAAATGCCGCATTGACGAAGACCCTACTTGCTGCTGAGGAGATTAGCCCAGCAGATATTGTTCTACATGCTGAGCGAGTAGCACAGTTGCGGCAGCAGCTACTTCAAGAAGGGCTTACCGTTGTGCTTGAGGTGCGCCACATACTGACGCCAACGCAGCGCGCCAAAGCCGCACGTTTACGAGAGCAGCTCCGCACGCTTGATGGTGCACTGAACGCACCCTCGCCAGAGCAGACTGAAAAAGCACCACAGTAATAGCCATCCAAAAAAAGAAAAATTCCGCAGCTACGGAGAAAAAATAATTATGTACACACTGATTGTTCCTCTGAGTGTCGGTCTCCTCGTAGGTATTGGGATCTGGGGATATGCGTATCGCCTGGGGTTGCGGCACGGTCGTGCGACCAGCGTACCGTTTCGCCTGATTGATGAGCTGTTGGATCATAAGATTTACTGTCGTGCGCAAGACCCTTCGGCGGCGCGACTTGAGCTGGAAACGTCATTAGCGATCGAGGCGTGGGAATCGCAGTCACTGGTCCAGCATGTCTTACATATCCCTCGACATTCACCTGGTACCAAGGACGATACGAACTCCACGTCAGTCCACAAGACAAAGAAAGTCGCGTAACGCACCAACTCTTCGTGTGCTGCTCTTTTTCAGTTTCGCATAACGAATTGTTGACGCCCCTCTCCCATAGCAGTCGAGAAGAGCGTACCTTTTCATCAGTTATGCTTTCTCGTCCGCTTTCTCCTGGGTACACCAGACGGTGCACGGTTGCGTTGCAGAAATTTGCTCAACCGGAAGATGTCATCGTCGCGCTCTGCCCTATCTATGATCCAAACGCCACCTGCGGTCTGTGCCAGCACCCTGCTATTTACCGCTGTTTCCCCGTTCAGAATATGCGTACAGAAGCTGTACTCATGCTCGGTGTTGAGTGTGTGCAGGCCTATCGCCTCTTGGTCAAGCGACTCCGCCGCGGGAATGCGCAGTACCGAGATCCTGGGGCAATTACTGCAATCGTTAAACGGTATCAACGCCGTGGCCAATTGACAGAAGAGCAAGCGCTCGATTTTCTGACTGCGGCTCATGTGCGTGAGCGAAGCTCCGCGAGAGGGGCGCAGCAACGTCGCCGGTAACCAACTACACCTCGTAACGACGTCGCATGCCCATGCCAGGAGCTCCAGGAAAAGGGCTTTCTTCTCGTTTCATCCATGTTGTAGAAAAGCGCCATATTATGAAATGTCGTTCTGATCGAACTCCCCCCACTTGCCTATCCAGAAGTGCCCATGATAGTCCCGTTTCTCCATTTTATTTGAGACCAAGAAAAATTGGCTTTTTCACAGGCGATTTTGTAACTTCATATATAGAAGTATATAGTGAACCGACATGAGATGTTCCGTACAGTCCTTTGCACGCCCTTCGACTTCGCTGTGCGTAGTTTAT
>JAYVFX010000895.1:0-1701 GCA_043772795.1 Deltaproteobacteria bacterium | reverse complement strand
TGGTGTTTATGATGATCCGGCAACTCTTAGTGGTGCTCACTTCGATGTAGTGGTGTCCACTGAGGTTGTTGAACATCTTTTTCTTCCCCGTGCGCTCCCTCGTTTCGCAGCGCAGGTGTTGCAACCAGGTGGCCATCTTGTGTTGAGTACTCCTTATCATGGCTATATCAAGAATTTTGCTCTCGCGCTTTCCGGAAAGTTTGACAGTCATTTTACCGCTCTGTGGGATGGTGGACACATCAAGTTCTGGTCCCGCGCTACACTCACAAAGCTTTTAGAAGAAGAAGGATTCCTGGTCACTGGGTTCATTGGTGCTGGGAGAATTCCCTACCTGTGGAAGTCGATGATCTTGGTTGCTCAGAAGCAATGTTAGCCCGCTTAGTCGTTGACTCAAGAGTTCATCAACATTGAGAATCTTCAAATGACGCTGCCTGGATTCGCAAAAGGCGACAAACTCGCTACACTTGCCGTGTGGAATTTGAGTGGGATCCCAAAAAGGAAGCGAAGAACCTTCGCAAGCATAAAGTCGCTTTTAGCGAAGCCGCAACGGTCTTTGCTGATACGCTCAGTACTACTATACCGGACCCCGACCACTCCGAGGACGAGTATCGTTACATCATTATTGGCATGTCGCAGCGCTCCCGTCTTTTGATGGTGGCCCATACCGAGCGGGGCGAGCGGATGCGGATCATTAGCGCACGGACACTAACCCCAGCTGAACGAGAAGCCTATGAAGAAGAAATTAACAGATGAAATGCACGATGAGTTACGGCCCGAATATGACCTACGTCAACTGCTCAAGGGAGGGGTACGGGGCAAGTATGCCGCACGATATGGGGCCGGAACCAATTTAGTGCTGCTCGCCCCCGATGTGGCAAAGGCCTTTGCGCACGATGCCGGAGCGATCAATGAAGCATTGCGGTTGGTCGTGCAGATGAGCAAGCTGCCGATGAGCAAGAAGCCCCGACTGGCAAAAGTCTGAGCATGGCAGCTTCCTATAGTTTTGTCGGTACAGAGGCAGGCTAACCAACCCATTGCCCCGTATTGCTGCCAATACTGTTCGGCACTCGTTATGCAGGTGCGACATGAGGTTCCTTCTCCCGCCGGGAGAAGCCTGTCCTGAGTCCTGAGCCAGTCGAAGGATCGAAGGGGTCAGGATGAGGGAGTGAAAGATTGCGGAATGACGAATGCGGATTGCGGATTGAGAAGACACAATGCCTGTGACTGTACTCCTCCCCAAATTTGCAATCCCCAATCTACAATCAACAATTGGCATCCCCGCACCCTAGCCCTCTCCCGGCGGGAGAGAGAATTCTGCCCGACCCTTTGCCCAACGTCAAAATTTGTGCCGAACACTATTGGTATTGCTGCCCGCGTGCGGATACTGCTGAACTGGGAAAGTCTCGGTTTGGGCAGCAAACGATGACTGGGAACGATGAGGAACGCTCAAATAATTGGTGCTGGTGAGGTTTGATCTATTTGTGGTCATGAAAGTTCTCCATGTCATTCCATCAGTCAGTCCGTTACGCGGTGGGCCGAGCGTCATGCACAAGACGATGGCCAAAGGACTGGTTTAAGCGGGGGGGGAGGTTGACGTCGCGATGACAGATGATAACGGCCCAGGGTGTATGTCGGTTTCTCCTGCAACACCGATTGAGCCCAGATCGTTGGTCTATGTTTCTCTGCTGTCAGATGGTAACG
>JAYVFX010000894.1:0-3848 GCA_043772795.1 Deltaproteobacteria bacterium | reverse complement strand
CATGTCCAACCAGGCGATTCGAGCGGACCACTGCGCGGCACGGCCACGGCCACTCGGACAGGTTCCGGCTTGCTCGTGGCCGCTCAATCGCTATACGTTCTACGTTGGCGGTAAGCGGGGGTACGAACGAGACGAACAGAAAGATGACTCAATCCTCGAACGGGACGGGCCTCCTACTTTGGTTCCAAGTTACTATTGCTCGTGGCGACCGTCAGATGACGGCATGTCTCTCTCATGGGACGAGACAGAGAAGTTCAACCACTATGTCGAATGGCTACAGTTTCTGATCGATAACTTTTTCAAACCATGGGGTTACGTCTTGAATGGCAAAGTAGATTGGCGGGGGGAGGAGTTTTTTGACACGGGAAAAATCATTGTAACTCAGAATGCAATCGAAATATTCGGCAACCTATCTGTGACTGAAGAAAACGGTTCTGCTAGAAATCTGAAGGTATTTCTCTGCCATGCAAAAGATGATAAACTATCTGTGAGAGATATTTATGGCAAATTGAAGAATGATCGGATTAAACCATGGTTGGATGAGGAAGATCTGATTCCAGGCCAGAACTGGGAGCATGAAATCAAGAAAGCCGTCGAGACCACTGATCTCTTTGTTGTATGCCTGTCAAAAAGAGCAGTAGATAAGGTTGGCTTCGTACAAAAGGAGATCAAGTTTGCTTTGGATGTTGCGGATTTGCAGCCAGAAGGCCGCATTTTTATTATTCCTCTCAAGCTTGAGGAATGCGATGTACCTGATCGTCTGAAATCTCGGCATTGGATCAATTATTTTGAAGCCGATGGATACTTCAAGTTACAACGTGTAATGGAAAAACGGATAGAGGAACTCAACGAATGAAAAGAGTGTAGCTAACCAACCGCGCCACCGCATCGCGGCCATGTTGGGATTCTGCTGAATCTGAAAGGGCACATAGTGGCCGCTCGCGGTGCGCGGGGGCGTTAGACGGCCATGAGGACACCTATGAGCGAAACGGGCGGACGCGGAACCTGGAACGACGAAAAACTCGCCTTCGAGGCATGGAAGCACTGTGGTGCAGTCGGAGGTGCTGACAAAGACAAGATGATCCAGATCGTGACATGGCTGCTGGGGTTCTCGGCCGTCATCATAGGGTTCCACGCTACTGGGGACTTGAAGGATCCACGCGTAGCGATCTTTGGCATTTTGGTCTCGCTCGTGGCAGCGTACGTGGCGCTACTCTACGGGGCCTACGCGGCTTGGAACTGGGCCCTTGCCGACGAGATTGCTGAAGCCAATCTCCCGCCGGTGCTACATCCCGACCACGAGCCCAAGCACATCTCGGCCGCGGGTTGGCAGGAGCGGCTGGTGCGACGTCTTGCGCGGCCGTGCAAGGGTCAGATCGCCCCGGTGTTCTGGGCGTTCTTGGTGTTTTCGGTAGTATCGGCTGTGATTCACTTCTTCCTGTTGTGGCGTGCCGTCTAACCAGCCGCGCCACCGCATCGCGGCCCTGTTGCGGATGTGAAAAAGCCGAAAGGCCGCGGTTGGGCCGCTCGCGGTGCGCGGGGGCGTTAGGCCGATTCAGATCACACTCATCACGTATCGAACGGCCAATACAGGCCGCCTTAATTCCCCCGCCCTTTACGAGTCATTTCGAAAGGAGTTTGGTATGTCTGATCACCCTATCAAGGACGAGGCCCTCCTCGCTGCGACTAACCGCTATCGCGAGGAAGACCTGGAGCTTTGGAAGCACCATGCGTCGTTCGGTGGCGAAGACAAAAACCGGATGGTTACGATCTGTACGTTCTTGTTGGGCGCAACTGGCACTTTGTTGTGGTTCATTCTTACACAAGGCACGACGGGCGAGTTGGAGTTCAGTAGTCCAAAGCAAGTCTTGGTCGCGGCTTTACTTGGAGTCGCGGCATCTACGCTCGCCGCGTACATGGCGTTACTCTACGGTGGCTATTCAAACCTGAATTGGGAAAAAGCTGATCAAATCGCGAAGGCGCGAGGTTGGACCGATCTGGTTCCGAATAATAACCAGCGCATCGTGGGATCTGGTCTCAACGGTTTTGCCAAGCGGCGGGCGCGACCCTGCCAACCGGAGCAGACACTGGCGCCAGTTTTTGTCTGGTTCTTCGTGATTGCGATCGCCTTCTTTCTTGGTCACGCGGCAATCATTGCTTGGTCATGGTCTGCGTTGTGATGCCGGGCGTATAAACGGCCTAACAATCGGGTGAAGCTGACGCGGCACGAAACTACTCGCCCAATCACAGCATGCGTGGTGCCGCGCAGCTTACCTTGATGCGTTAGCCATCACATAACCATGAGGGAGAAATAGATGAAGGTTCTCATACGTGTGAATGGCCGAGGGAACGCTTGGCCGCTCGAACTTGGCAGTTCCAATAATCCTCGTGACTCAGCACGTCGAGAGAACCAAGATGAATACGCGAATACCTCATTCTCCATCATTGGGACTCAAGATGAACAGCCGTCATTGATCGCTTGGGAGGTCCTCTTTGATGCAGGCCAAGGAGTAGTACCCTTTCTCGTGCGCCACAACAACCGTCTTCCCGATGCCATGATTCTGAGCCATCCCCACTTTGACCATATCGCTGGCCTTGATTGGTTGGTGGCAAGCCACAGGCGGCACAGCGCTTCAGGACATAAGTTACCTGTGTACACATCAAAGCCTTGCTGGAACGAAGTCATGCGGCGGTTCGACTTTCTGCAGCCTGGACTTGATTTTCGGGAGTTACGTCCCGGAGAATATTGCCAAATAAAAGAAGCTGAAAATCTTTGGATCAAACCCTTCCCGGTCTTTCATGGAGACTATGCACCAGGCGCATGTTTAATGCTGGTAGAGTATCGGCCCCCAACTCAACCGCCTGCAAAAGCAATCTTAACGGGCGATCTCCTTTGTCCTCTTTTACGAAAACAAGATTACGATAGCTTGCTCAATCCTGCAGTTGTCTACGTGGACGCCAACACCCGCTTCCCTTGGCCTCAAAGCGGGCATTGGAGTATCGTTCCGAGATCGGCCATTCTCGATGACTGGAAGGAAGGATTACACCCCTCGTATCTGGTAACGCCGCACTCCAAAAATTTTGATTCAGTCACGCATGGATTCTTGGATGATTTTCTTAATGAACAGCGAAACTGTCGCGACCTGTGCTGGACAATTCGTGATTTTGTAGAGCGGATCAGTCCTCGAAAAGTACAGCTTGTCCACTATAGTGGCTACGAAGATCAGAAGCATCATGCGGAAGCGATCTTAACCGACGAGCAGCTTCTTAGTTGGGTGGAACGAACTGTGAACGTACCGGCACAGCCGACATCGTGGCATATCCCTATACCCGGTGACACATTGGAGTTGTACAGTAATGGCTAACCAGCCGCGCCACCGCATCGCGGCCCTGTGGCGTGAAGGAATGAAACCGAAAGGCCGCGTGTGGGCCGCTCGCGGTGCGCGGGAGCGTTAGGTGGTTGTCAGCACTAGCCGTCGCTTTACACGCACACTTCGTTCGCCCTATAGTCAATCGCAGAGAGGAGTGAACTATGACCTTAGCTGAGGTGCTCCCTGCCGTGCGTCAATTAACGGCCCCTGAGAAGCTCAAACAGATTCGTATCTTGGCAGAAGAGCTAGAACAAGATGAAGCTAGCTCTCTCTTTGAGCCTGGCAAAGTATACCACCTGCCTACCCCCTATGACTCATACGGAGCAGCACAGGTACTAGCCGATGCCTTGGCGGCTGCTCATGAGACAAGGACTTAACCGATGCGGTTCCCGTACGTGACGACGGATCCATCGCAGAGCGAGTTGGATAGTTTGCCTCGCTTGCCCTTGACGCTCCGCTATGGCCAGCGGCAGATTA
>JAYVFX010000893.1:0-1986 GCA_043772795.1 Deltaproteobacteria bacterium | reverse complement strand
CTTTATATCGAAGCCAATATGCAGATACGAGAACGCCAAGCGACCGGCACTTCTGAGTTTCTGGCAAAACAAGTGGAGAGTATTAAAGTAAAACTGGAGCAGCAAGAAGCGCTGGTCACGGAATACAAACGGCAGCATATGGGCGAACTCCCGGAACAGCGAGATGCGAACCTGAGAATAATTGATTCCCTACAGAAGCAGATGATTCTCCTGTCGGACAATATTGCGCGGGCTCAGGAACGCCGCAACGTTGTGACGCAAATGGTCGCCCTTGAGTCTGAGCTTGCTGAGGTTGAGATGCCGCTCGGAGAAAAAGGCTCAGCTACGTTGCCGTCATCGCCTGAGCAGCAAATGAAGACGTTAAAGGGTCAACTGACGCAACTCCAGGTGCGGTTTTCCGAGAAGCACCCGGATGTGATTCACCTGAAGCAACTCATTGCAAAATTGGAAAGCTCTCCTGATCGTACCCGGAGATCACCAAAGAGTGAGGCCTCGGAAACATCGAGAGCGGTATCGCGCAATGCCGCGACGCGGTCTGCTTCCGCGCGCATAGAATTATCCGCCCTTGACGCGGAGGTGCAACGATTGAACGGTGACGTGCGGAAGATGGGTAGCGACATTGCGATGTACCAGCAACGCGTTGAGAACACACCGAGAGTAGAGCAAGAACTGTTATCGATCACGCGCGACTACAACACCACGCGCGATAATTACATCTCTCTCTTTAAGCGGTTAGATGAGGCGAAACTGGCAGATAAACTCGAAGAAACGCAGAAGGCGGAGAAGTTTAAAGTTTTGGAGCCCGCATTTTTACCTGAAAAACCAGCGACACCTGAGCGTATCAAACTGTTCCTTGGGGCACTGTTCTTGAGTCTTGTGGCTGCGGTGGGTGGGATGTTCCTCAGGGAGATGCTTGACTCCTCGTTTCACGATGTGGATGCATTGCGGCGCTCCGTGAAGATTCCTGTGCTTGTGACTATCCCCCGTATTTTTACCACCGCAGATCTGTGGCATATGCGCATGCGCCAGGCGATTGGTGCGACTGCGCTCGCGTTGTCTATTCTTGTCATTATCGGCGTGGTGTATCGCGTCGTTGCTGGGAATGAACAGATGGCTCGCTCGCTTCTCGGTTCCGGAAGTATTAATGCGCTACTACGGGAGTAACAGTCTGTGTTTTATCCACTCATTGAGTGTATCTGCGGTTGGTACAAGAGACGAACGTAATGAGTAAATTCTTCCAAGCGTTGGAACGGGCGGAACAAGAGGGGACCTTGCGACGCCAGCATGGACTGCAAGATGCGGTCAGCAACGACCGTCCTTCACCTCCTATTTCGCCTTCTCTGGTGTCGCCGCCGCGTCGTTCCCCGCGCATTGGGTCTGGGCTGGGCGCGACGACGCTTGAATCGCTCGTGTCTTCACCGGAAACGATTGAAGGTCACTTGGTCAGCCTCCTCGCTCCTCAAACATTCGAAGCCGAACAATATCGCATGCTCTCGTACCTGGTGGAACAGTTGCATGCGGATGCGGGCCTCTCGGTGCTTGCTGTTTCGAGTCCCACAGTTGGTGATGGGAAGACCACCACGGCGATTAACCTTGCATGTGCGCTGACGCAACTTCCTGGCGCACGGGTACTCTTGGTGGATCTGGATATTCGTCGCCCCTGCGTGTCGGCGAATCTTGGGATCAAGGGCGGGAACACGCGAGGTCTTGTCGACTTTGTGAAGGACCCGAACCTGGGTCTCGAAGCGGTACTGAGGGCGTATCCGTCAAGCAAGTTGACACTTTTATTTGCCGGGAAGATTCCTCCGACGCCGTACGATATTTTGCAATCTTCGCGTTTGGAGGAACTCATTGAGGAAGCGCGACAAAGCTATGACTATGTCGTTCTGGATACGCCGCCGCTTATTCCCTTTCCGGATTGTCGCCTTATTGAGCGATTTGTTGACGGGTTTCTCGTTGTTATTGGTGCGCATAAGACCCCACGGA
>JAYVFX010000892.1:0-8511 GCA_043772795.1 Deltaproteobacteria bacterium | reverse complement strand
CAACCGTACCGCCCGCATCCTCAATCTTCTTTTTCATATCCGCGGCCTCGGCTTTTGCTACCGCTTCCTTTACGGTCTTAGGTGCGCCATCGACCAGGTCTTTTGCTTCTTTCAAACCTAAGCCCGTTAACTCACGGACGACCTTAATGACTTGAATTTTCTTGTCTCCAGATCCCGTGAGTACGACATCAAAGTCTTCTTTTTCAGCGGTAGCCTCTGGTGCCGCGGCAGCAGCAGGTGCACTAGCAACGACCACTGGAGCTGCGGCTGAGACTCCCCACTTCTCTTCGAGTTTCTTTACTAGATCCGCGACTTCGAGGATGGTAAGCTCAGAAAGCGTACCTACGATTTCTTCCATTTTTTCTGGAGTAAGGGCCATATGTTCTCCTCCTTCACATCTTCAGATATCAATTACGGTCAACTTAATTGAGATTTTCTTGCGTCCAGGACTCGGGCAAGCTGCGCTCCTGGCGCTGCGAGCGTACCCACAAGCTGTCCTGCTGGACGAGACAATACACCCAGCAATTGCGCACGTAACGCTTCACGACTGGGTAGCTGAGATAACATTTCGACCCCAGCAGCAGCCAGAAATTGCCCTTCGGCAACTCCACCTTTCACTGAGAATTTTTGATTCTCTTTGGCATACCGCGTCACAATCCTGGCAAGCCCTATCGCGTCTCCATAACCAATAACGAGTCCGTTCTGTCCGGTCAAAAGTTCCTTAAGAGAAAGATAAGGAGAGCCCTCAATTGCCAGCGCAATAAGTGTGTTCTTCGCCACTCGGTACTCACCAGCAACTTCTCGCAGTTCCCGACGAAGAGCGCTTACTTCGGCAACCGTCAGTCCTTTATACTCAGCGACTACGGCTGTTGTCGCCTTTGCGAGACGTTCTTTCAGATCACCGATTTCTGTTTCTTTTCCACGACGGTCCATAGCGTTATCCTATATCTCTGCTTGTGATTAACCTGTACCTACACCGAAGCCTGTTGAGTGACGGAGATGGGATCAATTCGTACTCCTGGACTCATAGTCGAACTGACCGCAACTCGAAGCAGGTAAGTACCCTTAGAAGACGACGGCTTCGCCCGTACAACACTGCTCAGAAGTGAAGTCGCGTTGTCCACAAGCTGGTGTTCACTAAATGAAGCTTTTCCCACAGGAACGTGAACGTTCCCCGCTTTGTCAACTCGATACTCAACTTTTCCACCTTTAAGTTCTTGAACGGCTTTGCCCACCTCCATAGTAACAGTCCCGACCTTTGGGTTAGGCATGAGTCCACGTGGGCCGAGAACTTTTCCAAGTCGACCCACAACTCCCATCATGTCAGGAGTGGCGATAGCTTTATCAAACTCAAGCCACCCGTCATCAGTAATGCGCTTAGCGAGATCCTCAGCCCCGACGACATCGGCTCCGGCAGCTTCGGCTTCCCGAGCTTTATCCCCTTTTGCAAAGACCGCAACTCTAACTGTTCGGCCGGTTCCGTGAGGAAGCACAACAGTTCCTCTTACATTTTGGTCGGCTTTGCGCGGGTCCACTCCAAGACGAAGAGTGAGCTCAACCGTTTCGTCAAACTTTGCCCTCTTTGTCTCACGGATGAGGGAGATTGCCTCTTTCAATGAATAGAGTTTCTCTCGATCAATTTTTTCCGCTGCTGCTCGGTAGCCTTTGCTTTTGTTCGCCATACTAGTCCACCACTTCAATGCCCATACTGCGGGCAGTCCCTTCAACAGTTTTTATCGCACCGTTGATATCTTTTGCATTCAAGTCAGGAAGTTTGATCGTTGCAATCTCTCGCACTTGAGATCTCGAGATTGAACCAACAGTTTTTTTTGCTGGCTCTCCCGATCCCTTCTCTACTCCAATAGCCTTTTTGATAAGAATCGAGGCAGGTGGGGTTTTTGTAACAAAGGAGAAAGAGCGGTCAGCATACACTGTAATCACAACCGGAATAACAAGACCTTGTTGCGCTTGAGTACGAGCGTTGAAGGCCTTACAAAATTCCATAATGTTGACTCCGCGTTGCCCAAGTGCTGGACCAACGGGAGGGCTGGGGTTCGCCTGACCACCAGGAATTTGAAGTTTCACTTCTCCAACAACTTTTTTTGCCATACATTTGCTACCCTACTTTATGCTTTTTCCACCTGGACAAGATCGAGTTCCACGGGTGTTGCGCGACCAAAGATGCTAATGAGAACTCGCAGTTTTCCTTTCTCTGGCTTCACTTCTTCTACAACACCAGTGAAGTCTTGAAAGGGTCCATCAATCACTTTGACATTCTCTCCTGTCTCAAAGAGGACTTTCGGTTTTGGTCGTAATGTGCCTTCCTGCACTTGGTGGTTGATCTCTAAGATTTCGGCTTCAGAAACTGGAGGGATTGTACTCGGGTCGTTTGTTCCACCAACAAATCCAGTCACCTTAGGGGTGGATTTGACGACGTGCCAAGTCTCGTCATTCATCTCCATATTGACGAGAATGTAACCAGGGAAAAATTTCCTTGCTGATGTCCTCTTTTTCCCTTTGACAAGCTCTATCACTTGTTCTTCAGGAACGAGAATATCAGCAAAATATTCTTGCTTCCCTAGTGTTCGAATGCGTTCTTCTAACGCAGCTTTTGCTTTACGTTCGTAGCCTGAATACGTATGGACGACATACCAAAGCTTGGCCATCAGGGTCTCACAATCTGTCAATTTAGCTTCTCAGGATCGCCTGGAGCAGCCAAGACAATACCCAATCTACAAGGAACAGGTAGAGAGCAACAATTGTCACAAGCGAAACCACCACAAGCGTAGCAGCTCGTACCTCTGTCCGCGAAGGCCATTGAACACGATGGAATTCAGTCCACGCTTCCTGAAGAAAGGATCGAATAGTAGAAACCCACTCTTTCATTGCCAGCGGCACCACAGATATCAAAACTCGACTGTTGTGTTTTGGCTCTCTTCAGGCTTAGAGAACAGGTCATTTGATATTGTAAAAAAGGTAAGCCCTTGAAATCGTTAATTTTTAAGAAACTACCGATTTTTATATAACCACAATGATTTCAGTGGGTTATCCAAAACACAACACTCGAGTACAGTCGAGATGTAGATTCCGAGCGACGATAAATCGCGGCGAGCTTCATCTGCTGAAAAACAAGTGCTCAAGTGGCTGTAACTGAGCGCTCGCTTGGGAAGAATCTGGACATGAGGTGGGCGTTACGAGTGACGTTGGTGACATTGCTGCTAATACTGAGGTCAGAGTATGTCTGTCGATAACAGATTCTGGTTAGCCGAGATGCTAGAAAAGATAATCACCGCTTTGCTCTGGCCACCAGAGGTCCGCATGAGCGCCTTTGTTGCCTCAATCATTTCTTCGCGTGAGGTTACTTCTCGGGGAAGGAGAATGGGCGTGACGCCGCGAATGAGAGCGAGTTGCCGGTAGGTGGCGATCCGTGGTGTCGCTGCGAGAATCGGCTGGAACGGTCGATTTTTAGCAACCAGTCGTGCGCTTGTACCTTCAAGGGTTACGGTAATAATTGCTTCCAGGTTGCGCGCCGCGGCAATGTGACACGCGGCTTGGGCCATGAGTTCAGCTTCAGAGGGCGAAGTATCGTTCCGGCGACTCTCTCCGGCGTTGCGGAGAAACTCCATGTGTTCCGCTTCGTTTGCAATAGCGGCCATTGCTTGTACGGCTTGTTCGGGAAAATGGCCAATCGCGGTTTCTTCAGACAGCATCAAAGCATCGGTACCGTCGATTACGGCGTTCGCAACATCGGCAGCTTCGGCGCGCGTGGGACGGGGCGCGTTGACCATTGACCATAACATTTGTGTGGCGGTAATCACCGGCTTTGCCTGTTGGTTGGCTCTGGTAATGATGTGCTTCTGTACGATCGGGACCCGCGCGAAAGGTGTCTCAATACCGAGATCGCCCCGTGCAACCATGACGCCATCGGCTGCCGTAATGATCTCATCAATATGGCTGAGCGCGGCTTGTGTTTCGATCTTCGCGATGATCGGTATATTTCCTCCGCGTTGGGTAAGTGCCGACTTAGCGATATGGACGTCTTCAGCCGTGCGTACGAACGAAAGGCCGATGTAATCAACTTGGTGATCAATACCGAACTGAAGATCGGTTAAGTCTTTTGTACTGAGGGGCGGGAGTTTGAACAGTCCTGAAGGACAATTCACCCCTTTGTGAGCACTGAGATTCCCACCGATCGTCACCTGGCAATGGATGTCTCCGGCAATGACTTGTTGTACTTCGAGCCCCACGGCGCCGTCGGCAAGCAGCAAGGTATCTCCCGGTTTCACTTCGTCTGGGAGGTGAGCATAGGATACCGACACTTCTTGTTGCGAACCCATCACTGTGCGTGTGGTTAACGTGAACGACTCGCCAACGTCTAACGTAATGCTCCCGTTCGTAAAGGTGCCGATCCGCACCTTCGGACCAGCAAGATCGAGCAAAATTGCAACCGGAATGTTGAGCTGTTCGGCAAGTCTACGGACACACGTAATGACTTGTTCATGATCTTCCTGAGTACCGTGGGAGAAGTTTAAGCGGATGACATCTGCACCTGCTTGAAGGAGTGCGCGGAGTTGCGCTTCAGATTGTGAAGCCGGACCGATCGTACACACGATTTTACTCTTCGGCGTTGTGCGCCACGAGACTGGGCTAATGGTCATATTTGTTTTTCTCCCGACACTTCAGAATCCGACCGATGCGCCTACTGTAGCAAAAAATATGGTCCGGTCCGATGGTCCGATAAATTCGCTGCCAATGCCCATGTCGATCACTAAGAGGGGGGCGATCTGTCGACGCAAGCCAATTTCCCCGCCGGCGATGTGCTGCCCACCCGTACGCGGTGACTGTTGGGTGAATACATCGAGGAGGAGGGAAGTGGTGAATGCTCGTGGATACCCGAGTGGGTACTGACCGCCGAGGACGATTTCATAGCGCCCACTGCGTTCTTTGTTGCGTGCATCATCAAGGAATTCATAGCTGCCATTGAAATGGACGCGACCATGGCCAATCGTGCGTGTGGCAATGCCCTTGATCGTCACATCGGTACCGTGGGAATGGATGCCAGTCGGGAGATTCAGGGTTACCTTCGTTGCGAGTGCGGGAAGACGGAGGGTTTCCTGGTTCAGATTGTATAGGCCGAAGACACGAATGTCTCCGGATTTTTCTCCTTCATCAATTGAGTGAGGTTGTGTGGCGAGAGTTGCTCCCATACCTACGTGCAGATTCCAATACGCACCATAGAGAATCTCTAGCGGGAACGAGACACGATCCCGTCCCCGACGCAGATGATTGATCTGCGCCCCGGCTTCGGCGGAAATCTCGCCATAGGCGATGGGATAGGCGTCTTCAATCCGTAACGGACGACCTTCATCGAGGTTATTGTGGTCTACGGCCCAGGCTGGGGCTGCTAGTGAAAGAAAAAGGAGTAGTAATCTATACAGTCGTAGTTGCTTCATGATCACTCCGAGTTCTTGTGTCATAGTGAAGAGCTCATGTTGGCTGTTGCCGGTTCGTGTTGTTGGTACTGAGCGGTACGAAGGAGAGAGGTTTAGTGATGATAGTGATGGCTTCCCGCTGGCGCGCGATACGAAAGATATCGTTGGTCGCCCGGTTGGTGGTTCCGATGCAGATAAACTTCAAGTAACTCATAGATCCGTTTACGTTTGGCCTCCATGGTCGGAAACCGTTCCGGTGAACTAAGGACATCATCAAGGTTATCGTGCAACATGTGGAGGTTATCAAAAATGTTTGCCGCATCAGGAAAGCGTTGCGAGAATGTCGGTGCGATTTCGGCGAAGAGAGGCATGAAGGTCCACTGCAACGGTGGGGTGTTCAGATGTTCATGGTACTCTGTGAGAATCGCTGGTAATGCCTGCCGCTGTGCGGCGACCGTCCGTTCCATTTGCAGCTCGGCGATCTTTGCTTGAAGCCAATGATAGACCCAGATTTGCGCATTCAGTTTCGGAAACCGTTGCACGAAGCGTCGCGACTCGGGAAAGTTCCACAACGCGTTTGCGTGATCGAGGGGGAGGGGAGTGATTGCGAGCGGTTGGGCCAGGTAATGAGCCAGAATCTGTTTGTAGGCTGCCTCCTTGTCTTGTACGGTATCTGTGGCAAAGAGGTCGTAGAGATCACGATGGAGCTGATGGGCTTGCTCAAACACATTTTGTGTCGTCCACACGAGACGGTGGAATGTCGGCGCAATGACGGCTTCGTCCGGCGGTGTGGTTGGTTTGCTCTCGATAAATGAGACGATCTCTTGCCGAGCCTGTTCGACTGCGGTCGCGTCGTCAGTACGAAGTAACGTCTCCGCAAGATGGGCATGACCAAAATCGATACCGTTAAATTCCGTGTATAATTCTGGGAGTTTGTAGTAGACCGAGCCATTCCATGGTCCACGCAAATAAAAGAGATGATTACGCTGCTCGAACCACTCTTGCCATGAGGCGTAGGCAATACTTGGTACGAGAAGTACGAGTAAAACGATCTTTCCAAAAGAGGACATAAGTAGCTGCTCCAAGGTTAGCGCTCTGATGCCATGCGCGATGAGTGCGCGATGAGCGAGGGGATAACAGACATGAGACCTCTGCTGCGGTTGTTCGGCTGCCAGAGGCATCGACAACTCTGGTTATGGTCAAGCGAGAACGAAGAGAAAATGAGGCGAGTTAAAGCCGGAGGGCTGAAGACCTTAAATACGAGGTAAATGACAAGGACAAGAGATCGCAACAACGGTGTTGGTCTCTAAGAGAGGCAACAACAAAAGGGAGAGATAGAGACGAGGGGAATTGCAACCACGCAATCGGTGACGACAATCGCTTCCCACTAGCAGGAGCAATAGAGGAATGAAGAGTGCTATCGCTTTTGCAGGCTGAACATTTACGTTGGGTAGGATGAGAGTGGGAAGAGGGGGCATGGCAGGGGACATATTCTTGGTCAGGAACCGTCGACGTTACCCTCTCAGGGACAGGACTGTGTGTATCTGTCGGCCAATGAGCAGCAGCAAGGCATTCCTGAGGACAGCGGAACAAGAATGCGGAGAGACAGAGTATAAAAAGCGAGGTCTGCCAGAGGCGCTGCATTCCCACAGGCTAACACCTCGCTAATCTTATCGCAATGGAATCCACTACGAGTTAGATCTTAACTTTTGGTGTCTGGTATTGAGGCCGTATCTAACTCGTGGAGTTTGTTTTGGAGAGTTTTAAGCAACTCCTCGTACGACGACTTCGCGAGAATCCGGTTAAATTGGTTGCGATAATTCTGCACCATACTCACGTTTTCGATCACGACATCGTACACTAACCATTTCCCGTCAACGTTGTGCAGGCGATACACGATCGAGAAGGTTTTATTTTGGACAGGATCAAGCACCCGAGTGTCGACTTCAGAGAAGTTGTCATCAATCCGTTCATGGTCATAGAAAAACTGCACGCTTCTGTTGTAACGATCGAGATTGTGCGAGTACGTTTTCTCAACGAGGGCAACGAAGAGTCGGGTAAACTCCTGACGTTGTTGTTCAGTGAGATCTTTCCAGTACGTACTCAAGGTGCGCTTTGACACTTCTTGTGAGTCAAATTGCGGTAAGACAATCTCTTTGACCTTCTCCAGACGTTGTTGTTTCCGGTCTTGGCCTTGGTAATTGGGGTCTTCCAAGATTGAGCGTGCCTGTTGGATTGTCGTGCGAATCGTCTCAATGGGCGAGTCGGCAGTAGCCCAGGCACTCGCTGTCATTGTTATGAGACCAGCTCCAACCATGTTTAAGAAAACGGCACATCGGCTTCTCATGGTTCTCTTCTCCTCACCAGTTACGCAATCCAAATTGCGCTACTCCGCAATTTGTTTCGCTCTTCGTTGTTGATACCCATCCTGAACTGCCCCGTATAGATCCACCGTATACCGATTCGCGTCTTCAAAGAGTTCGAGGTTGAGCGACCGGTAATTGATGCCACTCCCAAGGGCGAGGCCGCCACGAACGGCGATGATTTGCAACGTTGAAAGGAAATAGCTCATCGGATTCATTGCTCCGTCGGCAACTAGGCCGACAGTGTCACGCATATTCGAGGGGCCATAAAATGGCAACATCAGGTAAGAACCCGAAGGGACGCCATATGCTGCTAAAGTTTGGCCAAAGTCTTCTGGATGCTCTTGCCACCCCAACCACTCATCAGCGACATCAAGGAAGCCCACGCCGCCAATCGTCGTATTGACGACGAAGCGTCCGACTTCTTGGCCGGCCTGTGGGATTTTGCCTTGAAACAGATTGTTGGCAAAGCGTTCCACAATCCCCAGATTTTTGAAGAAGCGTTGGACGCCGCGTTGGGCTGTATTCGGCATAATGGCGTCATAGGCGGTGGCGACTGGACGTAGGGCGTACTCATCCAGTTTGAGGTTCAACTCAAACACCGGCTGGTTGAACCATTCAAGTGTGTCGGATGATGGCGGGGGGTTGGTTCTTCCGCTCCCAGTTTTGGACGTGAAGGAACTTCGGCCTCATCCACCGTCGGTGTTGTTTGTGCC
>JAYVFX010000891.1:0-3729 GCA_043772795.1 Deltaproteobacteria bacterium | reverse complement strand
TAGTCAGTAGTCAGTAGTCAGTAGTCAGTAGGAGAAAGGAGCAAAGCCCGAGGAACTACCCCCCGAGTCCCGACCCTTTTTCCCTGGTCTCGAACACTCAGTCCTGAACCCTCAGTCCTCAGCCCTTTTTTACTGACCTTCC
Source organism: Deltaproteobacteria bacterium (assembly GCA_043772795.1). Lineage (GTDB taxonomy): Bacteria > Desulfobacterota > Binatia > Bin18 > Bin18 > VGTJ01. Next base: position 3,587 of record JAYVFX010000891.1, on the reverse strand, counting down.
AGCGCTTCATCAATTGCATCTTGGAACGAGGCAAAAGGTTGGGCTCCAGAAAGGAACCGCCCATTAATAAAGAACGCCGGTGTCCCAGTTACCCCAGCTTGCGTTCCCTCGTTCGCGTCTTTGGTAATCGCGGCGGCATGTTTCCCGCTATCCAAACAGATAGTGAACTGAGTGGCGTCTAACTTGAGATCGGCTGCATATTTCTTGAGGTTGGCAATATCGAGCGCGTTTTGACTCGCGAACAGCACGTCATGGTACTCCCAATACTTTCCTTGCTCTCCAGCGCAATGTGAAGCTTCAGCCGCTTTTTGCGCATCCTTGTGAAATGGTAAGGGATAATCTTTGAATACAATCTTGATTTTGTCTTTGTAGGTTTCTCGGACTTTGGCGAGTTCAGCCTGAACTCGAGCGCAGTACGGTCATTGGAAGTCTGAGAATTCGACCAGGGTCACCGGAGCAGTGGCAGGACCGCGGGTCGGGGCTCCGTCAAATGTCAGATTCAGTAGCGGAGGTTTCAACAAAAGCTTCACGCCAGCAGTTCGCCGTAGGCTACGGACAAAAGTCTGTAGTTGTCCCTGACGTTTCTGACTGTTGAGATAAGAAATAATGGTGGGTTTCGCCTCAGCCAGTGGCTTCCCTCCAAGGCGTTCTTTGTTGGCATTGTATACTTGTTCAACCTCAGCATCGCCCGGTGCGGGGATTTTGGCATCGACTTCCTGCTGGACTAACTGATCACGGGTGATGCCGCGCTTTTTTGCCTCTTGCTCCAACAATTGGTCAGTAATAAATGTCTCCAGCGCCTGTTTGCGCGCCTGGTACACTTGACTCTGCATCGTCCGCGCGGTTTGTCCATTGTTGATCGTGACCAAATCCGTCTCGGTAACACTCTGACCATTAATAATCGCCCAGGGAGGTGCTTTTCCCTCTTCGGCACCCAAAGGTTGTATAGAAAATAGGATGAAAGCTGATACCACAAACAGCATCTTCCTGTGTTGCCCGCGCCAATGTTGATTCATACAAATCCCCCACTAACCGCCCGTCACGTTGTATTTCTACCAACATAGAGCAAAACCGCATATGCACTCAATGGTGCAGTTGTAAGACTCGGCAGAAAAATTTCTTGCCCACAGGTTTGCCATCCAGAGAGAAAGGGGGTAGATTCTGTTGTCAGTTAAATGGGACTGAAGTCGTATCGAGTCTCGAGCATACACAAATACAGAGAGAGACTCGTGTCTTAATACGTAACCGCTGCACCTTGTGGCGACAACAGAAGGAGGGAGAAGCCCCTCCAGACTATTCTGTACATGAGCCATAGAGGGTACTCGCGAGAGAGGTCACGAAGTTTGGATCCGCGTGTAGTGGAGGAGATGGTGGAAGTGAGGAGGCGGGGATACACAGGAGCACGAAGAATGTCCTGACCGACTCTGCCAAAAAATGAAGCAGGGGGTAAAACCGTGGCGGTGAATAAACTCGCACAACTCGTCAAACATCCATTCACGGTGACTGCCGGTGTTGCCATAGTAACGATATCTGTATGGTGGGGGTTGCTTGCTGAACAGCGAATACAAGTCGAGCGGCAGATTCGCAAAGAATCCGCAAACGTCCGCAACGAAATCATTGCCCGTGTCCAATCTCGCATTCTGGCCCTGACAAACATGGCGCGGAAATGGGAAAACGAAGGAAGGCCGGCACAAAAAGAATGGGAAGCTGCCGCAGAACTCAATATGGGGCACTTCCCTGGATACCATGCCGTAGCATGGCTCGACCCATGGCTACTGACGAGATGGGTTGTTCCCTCGCTGGGCGGCGAAGTCGCGCAAGAAGTCGACATGCTTTTTCGCGAACGCCAGCGACAAGTCGTGGAGGCGGTACTCGGACGACGTGAAGTTGTCGTGACCTCTGCAGTCGATATCACCTCCGGGAAAAAGGGATTTCTCGCTTACGTACCGATTTTTCGTAACGGCGAGTTCGACGGCACCATCGCTGGGATCTTCAGTTTTCAAGAGCTATTTAATTCCATCCTGCACGAGAATCTTGCTCCAGAGTATTCGGTTGCTATCTTTGAGGACGAACACGAGGTCTACAGCCATACCGACTCCAGCCGCAAGTACGAGATGGAATGGGGTCAAGAAATGCCGATTGACCTTTACAATCTGCACTGGCATGCTCGTATCTGGCCACGACGCAAACCGCTTGCTGGTGCACGTTCCATCCTTCCTGGAGTCGTGCTCATTGGTGGACTCGCCCTGGCTGGATTACTCGGACTGGCGATACAATTGGCACAGACGGCACGGACCCGAGCGAAAGATTTGCAGACTGCGAACCGTCTCAAGTCGGATCTCCTGGCTACCATGTCGCACGAACTCCGAACGCCCACCAATTTGATCATGGGCTACACCGAACTCCTTTTGCAGCAAAATTTTGGACGATTGGCAGCCGAACAAGAAGAACCGTTACAGCGAATAGAAAAGAGCGCACACAGCTTGAGAGAGTTAATTACGGCGATGCTCGATGTTTGCCGTATGGAATCAGCACAGGTCGCGGTGGACCTTCGCCCTGTCCATCTTGCTGACCTGATGGATGAAATAGAAAAAGAAGTGCGCGAATTGAGCGAAAAACCGGACGTGCGCTACCTCAGACGAGTCCCGACGGTTTTGCCACCGGTCTATACGGATCGCACAAAGCTCAAAGTCGTATTAAAGAACCTCCTCAGCAACGCTGCCAAATTTACAGACAAGGGGCGCATTACAGTCGATGCCTATCTACGCAACGAAGGGGTACTGATAACGATTTCAGACACTGGGATTGGCATTGAACCGGAAGTGCTACCGGAGATTTTTGAAATGTTTCGGCAAGGCGACAGCTCTATGACTCGCCGTTATGGCGGTATGGGCCTGGGATTGTATGTCGTCCGACGTTTGCTGGAGCTCGTGCACGGAACAATTGACGTCGAAAGTAAGGTCGGACAAGGCTCCATCTTTCGTGTGTGGGTCCCGCGTAACGCACCGGACAGTGAATCGGATAGGAAAATTGATGAAAAAATTAAGATTTCAGTTGACCCCGAACGGAGCGTGCCCGTCTCTACTGAGACCGGCACGGTTGGATTACGAAGTTAGCGAACCTACGTTTTTATGAGTCCCCGCCGTGGGGAAATGGGAGTAAGACAAAGGTCGAATCCAAACGACTCGACACAGCCGCGCAACACCAGAAAGTCGCTTCCTCTTCTTTCCACGTCTCGACCATTTCTCAACACAATCCACTACGCGAAAAGAGAGAAAAGGAAAACAAACTCGCTCAACACCTAAAGTCCGATAATGCCGAAAAGGGACGGCTGCGCTCGACCAGTATTGCTCGTCGTATCGTTGGCGGTATTCTGTTTTCTGCGTCTACAGGTAACGTCTTGAGAACTAGAAGTGATTTAGTTTTGATGCCAAAGTAAAGATCTGGCCCTTTTTCTTATCCCCCACAAACTCTGGCTTGTCGTGATCGTAAACTCACGATGCCATTTAGGGCACCGTATTCAGAAGCTCTTCACCGCCCCGTCTGCCACCAATCGACGCTTCGTTGCGCGTAACCCTCGTTGGAAT
>JAYVFX010000890.1:0-3007 GCA_043772795.1 Deltaproteobacteria bacterium | reverse complement strand
ACCATGGGGTAGTCATCTTTGTAGCGCCACTTGATCGCCCCAGTTTCCGGATCAATCGCCGAGAGATGCCCATATGAAGACTGATCGTCCCCTTGCGTCGCTCCCGGACCACCGCCCCAGAAGGGAATACCTTGAATAAAGGTTGAGACCGCCCTTTCCATCTTACCGCAGCTTTCAATTACTGGCACGTACATGTACTTCGTGCGTGGACTGTATGCAGCGGTGTACGAGCCATTTTGCCCACCGACGTTACCTGGACAGATATACTCTTTGTGACCACCAGGTTGAGGGCGATAGTTGGGATCCACAATCGGGCGGCCTTTTTCGTCAAGTCCTTTCGCCCAGTTAAGTTTCTCAACATACTGTGACCCATGTAAGTACTTGCCTGAATTTCGGTCAAGAACATAGACAAAGCCGTTACGATTAGGCTGGGCCAGGGCTGGTACCATTGCTCCACTTCGCTGCACGTCCACTAAGAACATGCCAGTGTTGCCGTCGTAATCCCACTCGTCGTGCGGAGTGAACTGGAAGTACCACTTCACCTCACCGTTATCGGGATTCATGGCTAAGACAGAATTGGTGTAGAGATTATCGCCGACCCGGGTCTCGCCGTTCCAGTCTGGAGACGGATTTCCCGTTGCCCAGTAAAGGATATCCTGTTTTGCATCGTACGAGCCCGTGACCCACGCTGGCCCTCCGCCAGTCTTCCACGAATCTCCGGCCCAGGTCTCGACCCCTTTTTCACCTTCACCAGGGATAGTATAGCGGCGCCATTTACGTTTGCCGGTTTCAACGTCATATGCATCGATCCAGCTGCGTACGCCATACTCGCCACCGGCAATACCGATGATGACGGAGTCTTTGACCACAAGCGGAGCGGCAGTCGAACTATATCCCGCTTTGTAGTCATCCATCTCCGTGTTCCAGATCACTTTGCCGGTCTTCCGGTCGAGTGCGATCATGCGAGCATCAAGCGTGGCAACAAACACTTTGTCACCCGAGAGCGCGACCCCACGGTTCGTCGGACCACAACAGATGCGTAGATCCTCCGGCATCTGATGATCATACTTCCAGATCGGCTCGCCAGTAGCGGCATCTAAGGCGTACACGTGATTGTACGCGGAGACTATGTACATGATGCCATCAGCAACGATCGGGGCAGTCTCTAACTGCCCAGGAATACCGGTCTGGAAAATCCATGCCACTTGTAGGTTTTTGACATTTTTCGTGTTGACGTCTTTGAGTGGGCTGAAGCGCCAGTTTTGGTAATTTCCACCATACATCAACCAAGACGATGGATCGTCAGTCCCGTTGAGCAAGCGTGCAGCTGTGACGGGTTTCAAATGCCACTCTTTTTTCCCTTCCTGGGCCTGCAAAGCCAATGGACAGAGTAAGAAGAGCGAAACGACACTTGCGGCCATTCGCCGCGGCCAGGACTGTTGCATGGACACGATCCTCCTTGTGTTCAGTCCGATCCTGACCGAACGCGGTCGAAAAGTACTGCCTTTTCCACAGTGGGTCAAGGGAAGCGACGGAAGGAAAGGGCGAAAGGGTGAAACGGCGAAAAATTTCGTTTTCGTCTTCCTTTTACCCGTTTCCCCCTTTACCCGCTTCCCCCTCTTTTACTGCGGCAGGGCAAACACAATCAACGCACTGCCCTTGCTTGCTAATGGCGGCTCGCCAGTAATAGTAGCGATAATGCCACCACCACCTGAAGGCATCGCAATGTATTGACGACCACCGACCTTGTAGGTTGCTGGCTGGCCACGCACCGACGCTCCGGTTTGGAACTGCCAAAGTACCTTACCAGTCGCATCGTCAAATGCTTTGACGTGTCCTTCTTGATTGCCTGTGAATACCAATCCACCACCGGTCGTCAGCGTCCCACCTAGCAACGGATACTTTTCTTTGTGTCGCCACTTTACTGCGCCGGTGGTCGCGTCAATCGCAGAAAAGTGCCCATAAGAGGTCCCGTCATCACCTTGGCTGCCGTTCCAGCCGCCACCCCAGAAGGGAATACCTTGAATGAACGTGGCAGACGATTTCTTCATCTGCATGCAGCTTTCGATGACTGGGACATACATGAACTTCGTCATCGGACTGTACGCTGCGGTATAGGAACTGTTTTTGCCACCAGGTGCACCTGGGCAAATCCATTCTTTCCCCTCTTCCTGTGGCATAAACTGCGGATCCACAATGGGACGCCCTTTTTCATCAAGCCCTTTTGCCCAATTGAGCTTATCTACATACTGCGACCCGTGGAGAAACTTTCCTGACGTCCGATCAATTACATAGAGGTACCCATTACGATTCGGCTGAGCCAGCGCTTTGACGTTCTGACCGTTACGCACCACGTTCACAAGAAACAGATCGGTATTCCCATCATAATCCCACACATCGTGCGGAGTGAACTGAAAGTGCCATTTCACTGCGCCGGTATCGGGGTTCATCGCGAGTACGGAATCGGTATAGAGATTATCTCCCTGCCGTGCTTCGCCGTTCCAATCTGGTGACGTATTTCCTGCCGCCCAGAACAGCAGATCCTGCTCTGGATCGTACGACCCAGTGACCCAGGTCGGACCACCACCGTTCTTCCAGGAATCACCGGCCCACGTTTCGGCACCTTTCTCTCCTTCAGAGGGTGTCGTGTACGTACGCCATTTACGCTCACCAGTGGACACAGCATAGGCGTCGATATATCCGCGAACGCCATACTCACCACCGGCTATCCCCACGATCACTTTGTTTTTCACGACAAGGGGAGCAACCGTTGAGCTAAAACCGTTAGCGTATTTATCGATCTCGACATTCCAAACAACTTTGCCGGTTCGGCGATCGAGCGCGACTAAGCGCGCATCGAGTGTCGCCATGAAAACCTTGTCATCTGCAATCGCCACTCCACGATTCGTCGGCCCGCAACACACACGCATATCATCTGGCAGCGGATGGTCATACTTCCATATCGGGTCACCAGTGACAGCATCAAGGGCAAAGACGTGATTATACG
>JAYVFX010000889.1:0-7490 GCA_043772795.1 Deltaproteobacteria bacterium | reverse complement strand
GATTGAGGTCGGGAATGTAGAAAAGACAGTGTACATGGTCAACCTGGGCTGTCCGAAGAATCTCGTTGACGGCGAGGTTATGCTCGGACTCTTAGCCCGTGAGGGGTATGCACTTACGCTCGATCCTGAACAGGCAGGCGTATTGATGGTCAACACCTGCAGCTTTATCAATGAAGCAAAAGAGGAATCCATCAACACGATCCTCGAACTGGCGCAACATAAAGAGCAGACACCAACAAAACGGTTGATCGTCACAGGATGTTTAGCGCAACGTTACAGTCAGGAGTTGCGGGAATCGCTTCCCGAGGTTGATGTCTTTGTCGGCACAGGCGAGTTTCTCCGCATCACAGAAATCCTCCAACAAAAACAGTCACTCCTCGATGGACCAGCAACGTACATTGGCGCTGCCCATATTCTCCCGGATCATACGGCACCACGGATCACAACGACGGCGTTTTATACGACGTACCTCAAGATCGCTGAAGGCTGTAACCACAAGTGTGCATTCTGCATCATTCCGAAAATACGCGGATTACAGGAGAGCCGGCCGATAGATTCGTTAGTGGCGGAAGCTGAAATCCTTGCTGCACAAGGAGTGAAAGAACTCAACCTCATCGCACAGGATTTAACCGCCTATGGCCGTGAACGACGGGATGGGACCACGCTCCTTGGTTTAGTCCGCGCATTAAGTCGCGTCGAAGGCATTGCGTGGATTCGCCTTCTTTACTGCTACCCCAATTATCTTGATGACGCCCTGTTACGTTACATCGCTGAGGAAGAAAAGATCTGCTCTTATCTCGACATGCCCCTCCAACATATTAGTGACCGCATGTTACGAACTATGCGACGCGAAAAAAGCGGTGAGGGAATTCGCCGATTACTTGAGCGCATTCGCACCGATATTCCAGGGGTCGTATTGCGGACCGCTTTCATCGTCGGGTTCCCAGGTGAGCAAGAGGAAGACTTTCAGCAACTCCTCGATTTCGTCACTGATGCTCAAATCGATCATGTTGGAGCGTTTCGCTATTCGCAAGAAGAAGGCACTGCCGCCGGAACGTTACCCAACCAGGTTCCGGAAGAGATAAAACAGGAACGCTGGCACCGCTTGATGAAACGACAATCACAAGTCGTACGACAGAAGAATCTAGCTCTGGTTGGCAGTGAGCAAGAGGTTCTTGTGTGTGGTCAGGACGAACGTGGCCGGTTGTGGGGCCGATTGCGAGGGCAAGCGCCGGAGATTGACGGAATTGTCCTGCTAGAGCGAACGCGAGCCGAAACGGGCGACATTATCCCCATGCGGGTTTCCGGGGTCTCAGGATACGACCTTCGTGCTAGATCGCGTATAAAAAAAGAAAATGAATTGTACCAAGCGATTGACTTAGCGCATCTTCCCCTCTAGATTCCTCCATTACTTTTCGTGTTGGAAGGAGTGGGGTATGAGAAAAAATTTCTTGAAAAAGACTCGTGATACCCTCGTTGCACGGAAGGAGCAGATTCTCAAACAACTCAACGAGGAAGTGAAAGAAGGACGAGAAGCTGCTCTGGACGAAGGGATGGATACCTACGACCTCGCCAGCGAAGAGCGGAGCCGCGAGATTAACCTCATTCTCAGTGATCGTGACCGAGATAAACTTCAAGCGATCGAAGACGCCCTTGAGCGCATTGAAGATGGTTCTTACGGTATCTGTGAAACGTGCGAAGAAGAAGTCGCTCCTGAGCGACTAGAGGCCTTGCCGTTCACGCGCCTTTGCGTATCGTGCCAGAGCGAGATGGAACGAGAGGCGAAACAGCACCGGCGTCCGGACGACGACCGTGGTCATCGACGTACGAACCTCTCCGATTATGACGAAGAGAATTTCTAGGTTACTGCTGAGCCTGAAGCATAGGCGAACCGCAACAAAAACGGATAGGCTGAATCTATTTGTACGAGAGTCCACATAAATCACACGTCGATTGTCGACTCCCTTTGTAGGGACGGAGTAACCTGAGGTTACTCCGTCCTCCCTCCCTACGTAATTGATGACCTCCCCACAACCAGTACGCGACCAATTGCGAACGCTTTTTTCTGCAGCGGTTGCCGCAGTTGATCCACGCTCGCTCATAAGCCGTGTAGCACACAAAGAGCAGGACTCGCTTGTCATTCAACTACCTGGGGAAAGTGGCCCACAGTACCGTCTCCCGCTCAACGGCAGGATTCTCTTAATTGGAGCAGGAAAAGGGGCTGGGTTTCTCGCCCAAGGACTTGAGCAACTTCTCGAAGACTATGAGGTTGAAGGAGTTGTTGTTGTACCTGCTGATCAGAAGACCGATCTGCACCGTGTAGCGATTGTCTACGGCGAACATCCGTTACCAGGAGAAGGAAGCCTACACGGGGCAAAAGCGATGCTCACACTTCTTGCGCAAAGGCAGCCTGAGGACCTGATCTGTTTCTGTTTAACTGGCGGAGCGTCGAGTTTACTGGTCTGTCCTGTGGCAGGAGTATCACTCACAGATAAGGTTTCTATCAATCAGCTCCTGCTTACGAGCGGAGCAGATATCCATGAGGTGAATAGCGTACGCAAGCACCTCTCACGCATCAAAGGCGGCGGACTCGCCCGTCACGCATTTCCTAATCACATAGTGAGCTTTATTCTTTCAGATGTAGTCGATGATGATCTAGGAACGATTGGCTCAGGACCGACCGCTCCAGACCTTAGTACCTTCGCTGAGGCATGGGAGATAGTCAACCGATACGCTCTTGTTGACCAACTTTCGCTATCTGTACGGTCGCATCTTGCCGCTGGGTGCCGAGGGTTACGGCAAGAAACGTCGAAGCCTGGAGACCCCATCTTCTCGCAGATACAGAATATCCTGGTTGGCTCCAATCGTCTCGCACTTGAAGCTGCTGCCCGCACAGCTCAAACGCTTGGACTCGCCCCACATGTTCTCCCGACTCCGCTGTCTGGTGACACAACTGAGGCGGCCCGGTCCTTTGCCCATACTCTCCGCTCGCTCTTGCCTGCCTGTAGGGCACCCATGAGTGTGCTTGCTGGTGGGGAAACAACTGTCCATGTTACCGGAAAGGGCAAGGGAGGACGTAACCAAGAATTTGCACTCGTCGTTGCCGAAGAGCTACAGGGAAAAGACGGCTGGGCGCTATTAAGTGCTGGCACGGACGGAATAGATGGACCGACGGATGCGGCTGGTGCGTTTGTCGATGGCAACAGTGTAAAACGAGCACGGCAGAAGGGACTCTCCTCCTCGCTATTTCTCAAGGAAAACGACAGTCATTCGTTCTTTTCTGCGCTTGGAGATCTTTTTGTTCTTGGGCCGACCGGCACTAACGTCATGGATATCAAGATCGCCGTCCTCTGGCCAACCACATTTTCGGTCGATAGCTCCTCTTGATCTCTTGCGTAAAAGCCGAGACATTATTAAGAGAGGAACTATGGCAAAGAACCACACGACAGATACGGCTGGACGCGTCCCACCAGGGCAACACTTAGTAGAGAAATGGCCAGTTCTCAGTTACGGACCAACTCCACGTTTTAACCCCGCAGTGTGGGATTTTCGTCTCTTTGGCCTCGTGGAACGGCATGTTCGCTTGAACTACCAACAGTTCCGGGCCCTACCGCAAAGTAGCCTCCTGACGGACTTCCACTGCGTCACCACGTGGTCTCGTCTCGACAATACGTGGGAAGGCGTGCTGGCCAAGGACGTCACAGCGCTCGTACAGCTCAAGCCTGAGGCCCGCTATGTCGTCATCCACTGCGAGGGTGGATATACCACAAACCTTACGCTAGAGCAGTTTCTCGACACTGACGTTATTTTTGCCCACCGTCACGATGGTCAAGACATGGAGCCCGACCACGGCTGGCCGCTGCGGTTGGTGGTGCCGAAGCTGTACGCATGGAAAAGTGCCAAATGGGTTCGTGGGGTAGAGTTCTTAGCTGAAGATAAACGTGGATTCTGGGAAGTCCGCGGCTACCACAACTGTGGGAATCCTTGGAAAGAAGAACGTTACAGCGATCAAGAAAAAGACGAAGGATAGACATTTAACCCCTTCCCTTTCCTTACGTTTTTGTTTTTCCTCTTCATCTATAGTTTCATAGCTGCCCCTTCCGCCTAAATTGCCCACAGACAGAAGGTACAGACGGTAAACTGCTCGCCCCCTTTTTTTTGAATAAGAAGATCTTTATTCTCTTTCTCCCTGAATGGACGTTCAGTCAAAATTTTCTTGACAACGGCTAGGGGAGAGAGTTAAAGATTCTCTGCGCACTCCTCTTCCGAACGGCCTCCAGGTGCGACACCGGAGTACCGGAGAATACAATGGCAGTGTACACGCCTTTAGATCATAGAACGGTCACCAACCTTATCTCTACGTACGGGCTCGGCAAGCTCAACAAAATGACGGGGATTCCTACAGGATCGGTTAATACTCACTATTTGTTGGAATTTTCCAAAGGGAACGTCGTCCTCAAAATAGACGAAGCCAAAGAGTTGCCTGATGCAGAACGAGAACTTACGTTGTTGCTCTTTCTCCGAGAACGAGGTTTTCGGTGTCCACAACCGCTCATTGACTGTAGTGGGAAGTATTACCATACATATAAGGGAAAACCGCTCTCTCTGTACTCGTTGTTAGTCGGGAAGAGCGTCACAGAGACGCAGCTAACAACTGCTCAGCTTGAGCATGTCGGACAAACGCTTGCCGCGCTTCACCTACTCAGTCCCGGCTATCCCAAAGACGAAGATAACCGCTTCAGTGTTGCTCGCGTGCTCTCTCTCTACCAGGAGATGAAGGAACGGCTCCCTGGCTATTTACGCCATTTAACGCAGATGCTCGACGACGAAGTCCTGTACCAGCAACAGTACCAGGAAGATCGACTGCCAAAGGGGATCATTCATGGAGATCTTTTCGTCGATAACCTCCTTTTTCGGAAAGATAAAGTCATCGGAGTTCTCGACTTTGAAGCCGCAGGTTACGGAAAATTCATCTATGACGTAGCAACTGCGGTCAACGCCTTATGTTATCTTGATGGGCGCTATGTCATTGAGCGCTTTGACGCACTGTTGACGGGATATCAAAGCCTACGGACTTTAACACTCACTGAATGGGATGCCTTTCCTAACGAATTACGCTTCTCCGCTTTTCGTTTCACTGTCACTCGACTGAAAGACTTCTTTTTGCACCCGATGAAAGAACAGGACCGAGTCAGTAAGGACTTCCGTGAGTTCTTCGATCGGCTCCAAGTCTTACGCCGTGAGCGTTCGGGTGGTATGAACCGCCTTCTCCTTGCCATGGCAACTGGCTATGATTATCGTCAGTACCAGAAACCCCCCGCTGCTCAGGATAAGACGGAGGGACGAACGCCAACAGGAAATAGGAGAGTCGGAGGAAGACAGAAGGTGGCTCCGGTTGCACAACTGCGGATACAAAAACGCACGGCAGCTGCCCGCTAGGGAGCCCTCCCCCAACAAACACTATGTTCAAGAAGATTCTCATCGCCAACCGCGGCGAGATTGCCAGCCGCATTGCGAAAACTTGCCGTGAACTCGGCATTGCTACGGTTGCAGTGTATTCCGAAGCTGATCGCTCCTCGCCTCATGTCTGTGCTGCCGATGAAGCACTCTGTATCGGCCCAGCGCCAGCGAAGGAGAGCTATCTCAACGCAGAGGCCGTCATTAACGCTGCACAGAAAACCGGGTCCCAGGCTATTCATCCAGGCTACGGATTTCTCTCCGAAAACCCGGCTTTTGCCCGTTTAGTGCAAGAGGCGAGGCTCACCTTCATTGGCCCTTCTCCAGACTCCCTCGCTGCAGTTGGGAACAAAATCTTTGCTCGACAGACTGTGACAAAACTTGGGGTGCCGGTCGTCCCAGCATTAGAAAATCCTTCACGTAACCCCGGCGTCCTACAGAACCAGGCGCGTACCCTCGGCTATCCGCTCCTTATCAAAGCGGCATCAGGAGGAGGCGGCAAAGGCATGCGCATTGTACGACACGAGAAAGACCTGGGTGAAGCAGTCGCCGCCGCTGAACGAGAGGCGCTTGCCGCGTTTGCTGAGGGTACTGTTTATCTGGAACGCTACATTGAACGTCCGCGTCACGTCGAAGTGCAAGTCCTGGGGGATACCCATGGTACCCTTGTTCATCTGGGCGAGCGAGAGTGTTCGATTCAGCGACGCTATCAGAAAATCCTTGAAGAGACCCCGTCTCCAGCGGTCAATGAAAATCTGCGTGAGGAAATGACCACGGCTGCGCTAACGATCGCTAAGGCTGCTGGCTATTACAACGCAGGGACGGTCGAGTTTATCCTTGACGACACTGGGCATTTCTACTTCCTCGAAGTAAACGCACGCCTACAGGTAGAACATCCGATTACAGAATGGATTACCGGCCTTGACCTTGTGCGAGAACAAATTCGCATTGCCGCCGGAGAACGACTCGGCTTTACCCAACGTGATGTTCATCGGCGTGGGCATGCCTTTGAGTGCCGTATTTATGCAGAAGACCCTGCTCACGGCTTCCTACCTTCACCAGGCAAAGTGCTACTCTGGCAAGCACCCACAGGCCCTGGGGTACGGGTTGATGCGGGAGTTGAATCTCACACTGAGGTCTCTGTCTATTATGATCCAATGATCGCCAAACTCTCGACTTGGGGTCAGGATCGAGAACAAGCGCGTCGCCGTATGGAAGGTGCCTTACGTCACTGCGTTGTTTTGGGTCCCACGACCAATGTCACGTTTCTTCTTGATTTGCTCGTCCATCCAGCGTTCATCGCCGGAGCGACCCACACTGGATTTCTCCCCGAGCATTTTGCACAGTGGCAGGCACATGATGCCCCACATTTGAATATCGCAGCCTTTGCAGCGACACTCAGCCACCGGCAGTCCGCTCCTCAAGCTTCGCAAGGTACCAAGTCCGTCAACGAAACCCCGTGGCAACAACTCGGCGGGTGGCGTACTGGACTCTGAAGACCTGGACGAGGAAAGTACATGAAAACGATACTATATTCACGTGGGAATGCGCTGGCGATCGACTACCGTCAAAGTGGAGATGAATACACAATCACAGTTGGTGATAAAATCCTCCAAGTCCAACTCCTTGCCACACTCGATGGGGCGTTCACACTGCGGGTTGATGGACAACTGTTCCGAGCGCATGTTGTCAGTGATGGACCCCGTACCCTCGTAGCGATTGACGGACACGTGTATGAATTTCTCCGCGGAGAAAAGAAAAATACCCAGAACCGTCAACGCGAAACTGGACGATTGAGTCCAGAAATTCACTCGCCCATGCCAGGAAAAATTTTAGACGTTCGCGTGTCAGAAGGGGCAACAGTTGAAGCCGGACAGGTCCTCGTCGTACTCGAAGCGATGAAAATGGAAAATGCACTTACTGCTGAGGGACCTGCCCGTATACGTAAGATTCATGTCTCAGCCGGAGAGCTCGTAGACCTCGGCCAACTTTTGGTTGAGCTTGAGTTTCCTCAAGCCGCCGCGCCAGCCGAT
>JAYVFX010000888.1:0-9087 GCA_043772795.1 Deltaproteobacteria bacterium | reverse complement strand
CGGCACGAACTTGTCGAGCGTGGGATTGCTACCGTACTTGTAGGTCGTGGACACGACCTTGGCAATATCCTCGGCATTGCTTACCGAGAATTCCTGGCGGTACACCTTGCCTGGGGTCGGGGATCCAAGGAAGAATATCCCTCCCTTGTCGCCGTCACGCCCGTGCTTGAAGGAACCGTCGATCTTGACGAGTTCCGGCAGCCGGGGCTTGTCGCCGTCGAAACTCTCAAAATCCTTGGCCTCTTCGCCGAAATAATAGACATCCCCGTTCTTGGCTTGACAGAGCCAGTCATCGGTATCCTCGGCGAGGTCACCATCTTTGGAGACAACGTCACTGAGCACGATACACGTCACCCCTTCGATCAGCTTAGTCTCATTCAAGACCTCTAGCACGCTGGACTCGTCTGCCCCAGCGTATTCCCATTTGTTGCCGATGGTGAGGGGGACGTAGGGGTTCGGCTTCGTGAGATGCGTGAAGTCGGTATCAAACAAGGCTGGGTCAAAGTTCGGATCGTAGCGACCCTCACCGAGAGTTCTACACGCCTGGAGACGTGCAAACCGCTGTGCGTTACAGAGCGGATAGGCCTTGTTGCGCGCGACGGTGGCGTCGGCGAAGCATTGCGCACGCTCCGTTTTGTTGGACACGTTGAGGCAGATCGCCTGCGCCTTGAAAAGGTCGTCTTCGGCCTCTTTCCCACACGAGAGGAGGAGAAGACTCGCGGTCTGGGAGCAGAAGCCCCCTCGACCGCTGCGATCCGCAGGGTCGTTAGCCTCAAGGTTATCTTGCCCAAAGGTTGCGCCACTCATAAGACATACTACGGTCATTGCCATGATCCCTATGGTAAGGAAATGCCGTGCACCTGGATTGGTGCGCATGCGCGACTGAACGTTTGTGAATGTGGACAGTTTGATCATATGACTCCTCCTGAGGTTGATGTTTGGTTTAAGCAGGGAGCAAAGGCGGTGCCACAAAGAGGTAAGAAAAATGTGGGATTGTTCCTGCACAAGCTACGCAGAAGTGCAGCGACTGACACTTTTTGCAGACCATATTTGCGTGATTCTGTCTTCCTCGCAGGGGGCAACGGAGAAGACAAACGTGGCTACACGTTCTTGAGGAGGCGCATCATCGGGAAATCTCCGCCACCGGAAGATGGACGCGAAAGACCGTACCGCGGCCTAACTCGCTCTTCACTGAGACTCGGCCACGATGCTCTTGCACTATACGCTGGACAAAGGTGAGACCGAGTCCTGATCCCCCTTGGCGGCGCGTGAAGTACGGTTCGAAGATCCGTGAACATACCTTGTCGGTCATCCCAGGTCCGTTATCGCGGACTTCGAAGCCAGCGTAGCCATCCTGTGCGGGCAATATGCCAATCTCGATTGAACCGCCATCGGGGAGGATCTGTACCGCGTTCACGAGGAGGTTTAAAGCGACCTGATGAATAAGCTCGGGGTCGCACAGCACCACTGGGTCCGGATCGATGGTGCGGCGCTGAATAGTAACGTGTTTCTGGCGGGCTTGGGCATCAACGAAGTCCGCCGTGCGAAAGAGAATTTGGCCGAGCGGCGTCGGTTCAGGGCGCATTTTACGCGGACGTCCGAGCTCGATCAGAGCCGAGACTACTCGTTCGATGCGATCGACTTCATCTTGCAAGAGCCGGAGAAGTTCGCGTGACTCGTCGTCTTTCACTTCGAGTGAGCGTTCGAGGAGCTGGGCTGAACTGCGCAGGACACCGAGCGGCGTGCGAATCTCATGTGCTACACCGGCGGCTAGTTCACCAACGAAGGAGAACTTCGCTGCATCGACGAGTTCGCGTTCAGCACGTTTGAGGTCAGCAGCCATGCGATTGAATGCATCCGTGAGCGTACCGATCTCATCGCGCGAACGCACTGGAACTGTTGACTCCGGCCTCATGCCACGGCCCACGGTTTCGGCTGCCTTAGTGAGCTCGGTTAAGGGTTCCGTCACCCGGCGGGCGACAAAGAGGGAGACTGTGAGAGCGACGAGCAGCGTTCCTCCGAGAACTGTAGCGAGAAGAGTGACCATCTGGCGAGCAGGCGCAAACGCATTGGCAAGCGGTTCTGCAACGACCACTGTCCAGGCTGGTAGGTCGTCGGGAAGCCTGGCATGACCTACCAGCCTAGCCGCAGCTGAGTCGATATACCCGGTCGTTGCGTGGTCCTTGCTGTTCGAGGTTTGGGGGAGAAGCATGCTTCCGAGTTGCCACGGCCCGCCGGGCGGGGCCGCTCGGCCAATGATCATGCCGTGTGCATCGAGAATCAGCACCTCAGGGTCGAGGCCAACTGACATCATACTTTCTCGCACTCGTGCGATGACCTCAGTTCCTCGTCCCCAGTCGAAAAGTGCCACGAGCTGACCGAGTGTTGCTCCACGTGAGTCAGGGTCTGGCACTGGAACCGTAAAGCGAACCAACGTCCCGGCAGTATTGGTCGTCTGGAACGGACCTTCAATCGTCACTTCCGGGTCAACCCCACCGGGTATCGTATTTTCGGTCCTGCCAATCCAGGAAGGAGTACTTGCAGCTACAACCTGCCCGCTACGATTGAGTACGAGCAGATCCACACAGGCCGGACAGCCGTGCTTGACCGAGGTAAGAAATGAAGAGATACGCTTGTCGAGGTCAGCGATCCGAATTTCACGCATCACATCCTGGAGGGCGAACGACGCGAGACGTTCGCGTTCCGAGCGCAGGGTTGTCGCGAGACGGTCGGCACAGTTACGAGCTTCCTCGACAAGCTGTCGCCCGACCACCTGCGCAAGCGCCGCGCGGCTGCTCGAGAGCGTGATCGCGCCATAGATTCCACCAGGAATCAAGACGAGCGCTGTGGCGAAGAAAAGCAGTTTAGCCCGCAACGACAAAACCGGTGCGCTCTCGGTACTCACGGTGCCTGCTCCCTTTGCACGCACCGTCTCACAGGTACAAGATCATAGCAAGCGGTGAATCACTCGGGCTACGCGAGAGGTCTCAAGTCATCTCCCAAACGTTCTCCCTGTGACAGCTTCACAGCTGATTTCTGCATTTGGTGACAGTTGGTGATTTGACTCCATCGACAGATTCCTTTAATAACCGCGAAATGCAGCACTGCACCCATGCAAATTCTGCCAGCCCTTCTCAGGTGCGGTTTCGTTTCTCCTCTCTGCTGGTGCTCGTTTTCTGCCTGTTCGTGCTCGTTTCCTCTGCTATGGGGGCGGACCCCGCGCAACAGCCAGTCCCTAGTGTTGGTCCCGTCGAGCCGGAGCTATTTGGTGCTGACACCGCACTTGGACGGTTTTCGTACCATACAGGTCGTGGTCTCCGGCTCGGGAAGACAGGGCTCACGGTTGGGGGATTCGCAATCGCGGAGATGGAGCACCTAGAGAACGGTCAGCGACACGGTGGAATTGAGGGGATGAACTTCCTCATCTCCTTCGACCCGGTCCCTTTCGCACACCTATTCACCGACTTAGGAGTGGGATCACTAGCGGAGGTAGAGCGGGGTCGACGGGGGATACACTCGAATCCCTCGCTAGAACTCGAGCGCCTGTATTTCGACCTTGGCTCTCGTGACGATCTACGTCTACGGTTTGGTAAGTTTCGGACACCCATCGGACGGTGGAATCTGACACCGCGAGAACCACTCCTGTGGACAACCTCCGCGCCATTGCTCGTCGAAGAGGTATTCGACGATACGACAACCGGAGCGATGTTGCACGGATCGGTGTTTCCCCAGGGCGGAGCATTGTCGTACTCGTTGTACGGGGCGTTTTTGCCGCCACTTGAGGCGCAAAGCGATGAACATCCGGTCAGACGTAGTGCAGGAGCACATCTGGAGTGGGCAAGCCTCAAAGGGTGGACGCTGGGGGCGTCGTATTTCGCTTCACAGCGGCGCAATGGCCAATGGAATCATCTGGGCGGCGCTGACCTCTTGTGGTTTCCGCACCAGCGCGTCGAGCTGAGCGGCGAAATCGTGTTCGGCGAGGGCAGTATCGCGGACGGCACGACATGGGGAATGTACGCACAGGGTGTGGTGGAAACCCTCCCTACGCTGTACCTCGTCGGACGCTACGAACGATTTCGTCCACCCGGTGGTGGGCACGAGATTAACCTGTTTGACCTCGGGTTCGCCTGGGTCCCAGTCCCCTATCTCCGTTTCAAGGCTGACTACCTGATCGCTGACCACCTTAACGAAATCTCTTCACCCGGTTTGCGCATGTCGCTGTCGCTTCTCTTTTGAACTGGTTATGATCACGCGATTCTTCAGCATAGTTCTTGCCCTCATCATCCTCGCACCGGCGAACATCGCCGGGCAAGAGAGTCGCGTGGCGGTGATCGTTCATCCCGCGCGTCGCGCTGAACTCTCGACCGACGAGGTCGCCCAAATCTATCTTCGCCGTAAACGCTTTTGGGACGATGGCACGCCTGTCGTTCCGTTGAATCTTCCCTCGCAGACGCCGCTGCGTACGCGTTTTTCACGACTTGTGCTGCAACAGACTGAGCCTCGACTTGCAGACTACTGGAATCGGCTTTATTTCGACGGCATCCTTCCGCCAGCGACCCTTGCCTCGACTGAAGCCATTCGCCGTTACGTTGCTTCTGATATCAACGCGATCGGGTACGTTCCCGTCTCGGAAGTCGACGGATCAGTGCGTGTCATTTTGCACTTAGAGTGAGGCTACGGGGTCAGGGGGGCAACGGCGAAAAGGGCAAACGGGGAAAAGGAGAATGTCTTTTTTCGACTCTTAGACTCTCAGACTCCTAGACTCTTTTTTCCCCTTTCACCGTTTCCCCTTTTTCCCTTTTCGCCTTTTTTCTTTTCCCCCTACAGCCTACAGCCCTTCTCATGACAGGCCATATTTCTTCACTTTATACCAGAGTGCTCGTTCACTGAGATCGAGCAACCGCGCCGCTTTCGCCTTGTTCCCGTCCGTCTGAGCAAGCGCTTTAGCAATGTGTTCTTTTTCGAGATGCTCGACTGCTTGTGGGAGAGACAGGGACTCGGGAAGAGCAGGACTCTCGGCAACAGACGAGTGTACCTTCGGCGAGACAATTTCCTGAGGGAAATGCGTACTGTCAATGAGTTTTCCGCAACTCAAAACTGCGGCGCGTTCGAGCACATTCTCCAATTCGCGGACGTTACCGGGCCAGTCATATTGTTGCAAACTCTGCAGTGCCTGAGCACTTATTTGCAATCGCTCATGCCCGAGCTTGGCCCCATGATGTTCAAGGAAATGTTGCGCCAGGAGCGGAATATCTTCAATCCGCGCCCGCACCGGCGGCATCTCTACTGTGAAAACGTTAATGCGATAAAAGAGATCTTCCCGTAAGATGCCGTCGTGCACCGCTTGCTGGGGATTCCGGTTGGTTGCCACAATCACGCGGATATCTACTCGGACGCGCCGGTTACTGCCGAGGCGCTCGATTTCGCGCTCTTGCAATACGCGCAACAACTTCGCCTGCATCTGGAGTGGCATTTCGGTAATTTCATCAAGAAAAATAGTCCCACCGTGGGCGGTCTCAAATTTTCCCACACGATCCTGGGCCGCACCGGTGAAAGCACCCCGAGTGTGCCCGAAGAGTTCGCTTTCCAGAATGTCATCGGGAATCGCTGCGCAGTTAATCGGCACGAACAGGGCCTTTTTGCGGGGAGACGCGCGGTGAATCGCGCGGGCGGCGAGTTCCTTGCCCGTTCCCGTCTCCCCTGTGACCAGCACATTCGTATTGCTTGGCGCCACTTGGTGAATGAGGTCGTAAACGTGTTGCATGGCGGCGCTGCGACCGACAAATTCGCCCCAGCCTTTTTCGACTTCTTCGCGCAGGAACAGGTTTTCTCGTCGCGTGCGTTCTGTTGTCAGGGCGCGAGTAATGACGCGTTCCACGGCTTCAACATCGAACGGCCGCAGAATGTAATCATAGGCTCCCAACTTCATTGCTTGGACCGCGCTTTCAACCGTCCCGTACGCGGTCAGGAGAATGACCGGCGCCTCAACCTTTTGCGCGCGCAGCGCATCGAGCAGGGCAAGGCCGTCCATCTCTGGCATTCTGAGGTCGGTCAAGACTAGATCGAAGGACTCCCGTTGGGCTAGGGCGAGCGCTTCCTGCCCGTTGGATGCCGCACGAGTTTCGTATCCTATCTTGTGCAGCATGATTTCGAGTACACGCCGCATATTGGCTTCATCATCAACCACGAGGACACGCTGCTGGCTCATGAAACGACACTCCTTTGCTAGGAAAACTGGAGCACAAAACAGGTTCCTTTATTACCATGCTCGGTAATGGCCATTATCTCGCCATACCCGCGCACGAGTTGTTGGACGCCTGTTATCCAAGACTAATGCCAGTTTGACGCATGATGAAAATGGGTTCCCTCTCGCGTCTGTACTTTCCATCCTGACTTTCTTATTCTACGCTGCCTTTTTACACACCTATGGAGCAACCGCAAATTGTCATCATCACTGGTCCGACGGCGGCCGGGAAAACTGCACTAGCCATTGAGCTGGCGACTCAGTATGGAGCTGAGATCGTAAGTGCTGACTCGCGCCAGGTGTATCGCTATCTCGACATCGGCACAGCGAAACCTACACCGACACAGCGTGCGATAGTCCCGCATCACCTTCTTGATGTTGTGAATCCAGACGAACAATTCGACGGAGCCCGGTTTCGGACTCTGGCGTTAGCAGCGATTGAGGGCATTTTACAGCGAGGAAGACGAGTCCTTGTCGTTGGTGGCACCGGGCTCTATCTCCGCGCTTTGACCCGTGGCCTCTTTGCTGGACCGGCAGCCGATCCTGCCTTGCGTACTCGTCTGCACGAGCAAGAACAGAGCGAGGAAAAAGGATTCTTACATCGTCAGTTACGTGCGGTCGATCCCGACGCAGCGAATCGCTTACACCCAAATGATACTGTTCGTCTGATCCGTGCACTGGAAGTGTTCCTGACCACCGGAACACCGATGAGTCATTGGCAGCGCGAGCACGGGTTTCGCGAACGTCCGTTTGCGACGCTGACGATTGGTCTGGCGTGTGAGCGTGAGATTCTCTATCAGCGCATTGCCGAACGTTGTCAGCAGATGCTGGAAGATGGACTTCCTGACGAGATGCGCCGCGTGTGGGATATGGGGTATGGACTTGAACTGCCGGTGATGCGAACTATCGGTTACGCACAGGTCGGAGCGCTTCTCCAAGGACAATGTAGTTCCGCAGAGGCGCTTGCGCAGATGACGACCGCAACGAAACAGCTAGCGAAACGACAATTGACTTGGTGCCGTGGTGACCCAGACCTGCAATGGTTTGCTCCCTCCCAGGGACGAAAGATTGCATCTGTGGTAGAAAAATTCTGGCAATAGTGGAATGCAGGGGTGAAATGGCGAAAAGGGTAATATAGAACGGGGCGAAAAGGGGCAATGGGTAATAAGGGTAAATGGAGAAGAAGATCAAAACGCCCGGGTAATGTTCTACGGTTTTCCGTTTCGCCTTTTCCCCGTTTCGCCTTTCCCCCCTTTTCGGTCTTCCCTTTACCCTTTGCCCCTTGCTGGAGAGAGTATGCCGACGTCATATCTAGATTTTGAACAACCATTAGCCGACGTTGATAAGCGTCTTGATGCGTTGCGACGTTTGTCCACACGGTCAGAAGAAGAACAAACAGAACTGGCGCATTTGGCTGAGCAAAGTCAACAGCTCGAACAAGATGTGTATGGATCGTTGCTACCCTGGCAACGTGTCCAGCTTTCGCGCCACATTGATCGTCCGTATACCCTCGACTACGTTGAGCGGCTATGTTCGGAGTTCATCGAACTGCACGGCGACCGAAATTTTTCTGATGATCCGGCCATTGTTGGCGGCCTTGCGCGTTTCCGCGGACAACCGGTTGTGGTGGTTGGACATCAACGTGGGCGAACGACCGCCGAGAAAGTGAAGCGCAACTTCGGTATGCCACGCCCTGAGGGGTATCGTAAAGCTCTACGGCTATTTCAGCTTGCCGAGCGATTCCATCGTCCGGTCTTCACATTTATCGACACGCAAGGGGCATATCCAGGCATAGATGCAGAAGAGCGCGGTCAGGCTGAAGCCATTGCCCGCAATATCCGGGAAATGGCCGGACTACGTACTCCGATTGTGGTAACCGTTATCGGTGAAGGCGGAAGTGGTGGAGCTTTGGCGTTAGGGGTTGGCGATCGTGTGCTGATGCAAGAGAACGCGTGCTATTCGGTGATTACCCCTGAAGGATGCGCGGCGATTTTGTACGGGGAGCGGACTCCTGAACGTGTGACATGGGCAGCTGAAGCGCTAAAAATTACCGCGACTGATTTACTCGCACTCGAAGTGATTGATGCGGTCATTCCTGAGCCACCCGGTGGTGCCCATCGCCATCCTGAGGCCGCTGTTGCTGCCGTTGGCGATGTCCTTGAGCAGCAGCTGAAAGACCTCCTCACGCTACCAGTGGAAAAGCTCATGGATCAGCGCTACACGAAGTTCCGTCGCATGGGATCGATTGCCATTGTCGAAGGGAAGAATGGGCGTACGGAGAGATAGGCCCTGGCTTGTCAGTAAAGATAGAAGTCCTCATGAACTTTGGCGAACAAAACCAGTAATGCGAGTTCTTGGTGGGACAGGCTTCTCGCCTGTCCTCGCCTGAGCAACAGACTGGAATCCTGCTTCTACCTACGCATTACCGAAATTCAGTTGCCACAAATGATTTTAGGAGAGCAATATTGTAGGGGCGTTGGCGTGGACGCCCTACTTTTTCTCTTGTACGCGAACAGGTACAAACCGTAGACCTTCAAAGAGAACGATAGTAAGAGATGCCCGTGTCACAGAAACAAACGCCACCGTCACTCACGAAATTCCGCGAGCAGATTGATCGTCTTGATACGCAGATTCTGACCCTGATCAATCGGCGTGCCCGGTTGGCTGCCCATATTGGGCACGTCAAACGCCAAGAAGGCGCGAATACCTACGTTCCAAGTCGTGAACAGCAGATCTTCACTCGTTTAGCAGAGCTGAATCGTGGCCCCTTACCTGCTGAAGCGATGCACGCGATCTATCGTGAGATTATTTCTGCTTCGCGTGCACTCGAACAGAAGCTACGA
>JAYVFX010000887.1:0-5045 GCA_043772795.1 Deltaproteobacteria bacterium | reverse complement strand
TTTTGTTAGTTCAAGATTGTGCTCAACATGCGCGATTGATTTCATCCCTACCAAAGCAGTCGTGATCCCAGGAGTTGAACGGGTAAATTGAATAGCACGCTGCGCATCAGAATGAAGCCCATTCAAGGAATCGCCGATGGCAGCTGGTAGTTGGTGGGCAAGTCGACCCTGGAGAATCGATGCGCTCGCCATCACCGTAATGCCATAGTTGTGGGCGATTTCTAAGAAACTTACCATCGCCTTTCCGTTACGTTGATTGCGTTGAGTCAGCGCTTCCATCATGGCAAAGTTGTAGGGGAGCTGTACGAATTTGAAATGATGCTGTTTTCCCCCAACGCGTTCAGCGATCTCGATCAAATCGCTGAAAAATAACACATCTCGTGCTGTCGGCGCTTGACGGTATCCATTCCACGTGGCCGTTCCGTAGCCGCAAATCTTCCCTGCTGCGACTTTCCCTTCGAGAATCGTCAAGGTTTCTTCCAGTTGTTTATAAAAGTCTTGTCGGGTGCGTTTTTGCAACTGGGCTTCAGGATTATGGAGATAATAAATATCGACACTTTCGAGTCCAAGATTACGGAGACTCTGCTCAACCTGGGCATCGATATAACGAGGAGCGAGGCAATTCCAATCGACAATGTCATCTGGAGTGGCTAACCCTGTGGCGATGAACGTCGAGTGCACATACGCTCGTGGATCAGGGGGTACGGTTCCATCGAACGCGATATAGCCGCCCTTTGTCGCTACAACGATCTCGTCTCGCGAGACCGTTCCGTCGTGGATGCACGTGGTAAGGGCTTGGCCGATTGCACACTCACTCCGCTGGTGGCGGTAATTTATAGCGGTATCGAGCACATTACATCCCAATGCTACTGCGCGCACGATTGCGTCCGTGTAGAGTGAGTCGGTGTGCTCATCGGCATCCCCCAAGTAAGTCCCCAAACCGATAGAGGAGAGCCAGAGGTCTGCAGCAGGGCGAAAATGGGTTGCCGCGCACGTGCCGGCGAACCGTTGCCGATACGTCGCCGTTCCTTCCCGCGTTGCATGCCCAGTGAGCATCACTTCTTTTCCTGAGCCGATGAAAGTGACTGCGGAAGCTCGAGTCCTGGTCGGCACCGCTGCAAGATAATGCTTTTTAACTTGGCAGGATCGACTGGCTTCTTAAAGATCACTTCTTGTAATCCTTCTACGCGGCTGCGTTTGATGACGTGATCTTTATCATAGAAATAAGCCGTCATTAAGATCACCGGCGTCTGTCGGTAGCGTTCTCGCACTTCCATGTAAAGATCATAGCCATCAAGGTCTGGCATGACGACATCGCTAACGACGAGATCGACCCGGCGGCGCGCCAGTACCTTGAGGGCCTCCAACCCATTCGTTGCTACTTCGACTTCGCATCCTTCTTCACGTAGGAGATCGCGTAACGAGTAACACACTCCGAGATCGTCATCGACAACGAGAATGGTAAGCCCGGCAAGGGGCCGTCCGCTGGGTTCAGTCCCCTGTGCAGTAGGGGCAATGATGGTGTCATCAAGCCCGAGGTCGGCCATACGAGAGCCGTGCAGGTATTCAGTGGTCGAGTAGATACTGCCGTGAGCGAGATCATCCATCCGATTAACAATTGTACGGATTTTTCGGAGTTCGCGTTGAATCGATTCGATGCGTTCTTCTTCAACTACGTGTTCTTCATCGGGTAACACTTGTGCCAGATGCTTGGAGAGTACCTCCAAATTGTTGAAGATGACTTCAAGGGGATTGTTGATGCGATGGGCTAAGCCAACGGCCAATTCTCCTAAGGTGGCGAGCTGGTCGCGCCGGCGAATCTCGCGGAGATCTTTGAGGAATCCGATGGAGCCGAGTTCATGGCCAATTTCGTCGTAGATCACAGACCCTGAGATCGCGACCGGGATGTGCTCGCCGTTCTTGGCTAGCAGCATGGTCTCAAAATTCTTCACTTGTCCGGTTTCTCCGGATTCTCCGGCCCGCATTGCCGCCATCACCCTGCGTGCTTCTTCCACACTCGGATAGACGGTGGTGACATGTTTGCCGCGAATCTCGGCCAATGTATAGCCTAAGGTTCGATAGGCACCATCATTATAAAAAATGATCTGCCCTTCGTTATCAACGGCAATGACAATATCGAGCGAGCTCGCAAGAAGGTGTTCAAAGTAAACCGGAGGAAGTTGAAACATACAAAAACACTTCCTTTTGCTGGGCTTGCAGGCGCTTCGCTCCACAGTAGAAACCACAGCAATGCTTCATGTCAAGAGACCATGTTAGGCCCCTCGTCTCCTGATCGTCAAGACCAGCAAACACTATGTTTTAGACACACGGAAAGGGGGGCGACGAGGAAGTCCCCCATCGCCCTCGCAAGAGGCCACAAGAACGGCCCTGTGCCTCACGATGAATTCCGCCTAGCGTTGTGTCGCTTTGTGATAATCAGCGAGGAATCGCTCGAGCCCAAGGTCTGTCAGTGGATGCTTAACGATTTGTTGAATGACGCTGAACGGACAGGTTGCAACATGAGCCCCAAGCTCAGCCGCACGTACGAAGTGAACGGGACTACGGACACTAGCAACCAACACTTGAGTCGGAAAATCGTAATTCTTATAGATCCGCACGATTGATGCGATCAACGCCATGCCGTCTTCCGCGATGTCGTCGAGCCGCCCTACAAACGGACTCGCAAATGAAGCACCAGCCTTAGCCGCAAGTAAAGCCTGCGACGAAGAAAATACGAGGGTCACGTTGATCCGAATGCCTTGGCTGCTCAGCACCTTGGTGGCTTTGAGTCCTTCTGGAATCATCGGAACTTTAACGACGACATTCGGATGAATTGCGGCTAATCGTTTCCCTTCTTCGATCATGCCTGGCGCGTCGACACTGACAACTTCGGCACTAATCGGTCCGTCAACAATCGAGCAAATCTCGTGAATAACAGACTCTTGCGATCGACCAGATTTCGCGATGAGGGAAGGGTTGGTCGTGACGCCATCCACGACTCCCCACGCGTTGGCTTCGCGAATTTCTTTGACATCAGCAGTGTCGATAAAGATTTTCATAAAGCCTTCTTTCTGCTCTTACTCTGCATGAGGTGGTAGGAGCATAACCTTCTTATCATCTTTTAACGAGGCAAGTAACTCGGCAACGGGAGTTCCAAGGCGAGGGTGCACAAGGTGCGGCGCGAGCTCAGAAAGGGGCAGAAGCACGAAGCGACGATTGGGAATTTCCGGGTGAGGGATTTTCAGATGCTGACTATCAACGATGTAGTTATCAAACAGGAGAATATCGAGATCGATTTTTCGCGAGGCCCATTTTTTCGTTTGTGGGGTTTTCTTGCGACCCATCGCCTTCTCGATCGTTTGTAAACGAAGGAGCAGTTTATCGGGGGCGAAGTCGGTTTCTATCTCCACCACACCATTCACATACCAGTTTTTCGCATCTCCGATCGGTTCACTCTCGTACAGTGAAGAGCGCTTCACAATGCGCGTCTTGGGCAGCGCAGTAATCAACTCTAGCGCTTTTTGATAGTTCGCTCGTCGATTTCCGAGATTTGACCCGAGACCAATAAAGACCCGGTAGAACATCTCCCCTACACGTTGAGCCGTAGCCCCTTGCGTTCGCTTAAACTTATCGGTGCTCCCTCAGGCTGGAGCACGATAACGAACGCAAGTACTATCAACGGAGTCTTCGTCGTCGATCTACCGTGTTCGCTCATTGTCCCCTTACATCATCAATGACACTCACATGAGCAGTGTTTTGGCGTTTTGCGTGACAACCGTTGCCTGGTGCTACCACAGCTGCAATTCCTTAAAATAATTACGACAAATGGCTTGCCATTTGTCGTGTGCGATGATTATCAACCGTCGTTTTTTTGAATGTTTTTGCAACTAGGGAGAGAGGGGCTGCTATTGGTAGGTAGGGATAGGATAATTTTCAGCACCAAGTCCTCCACATTGCAGTTTATTTATACAGACAATTCCGTGGTTTGACAACTGTTTACGGGGGAATAAGAGGAATCCCGAGTTTCACATTAGACATCAACAGCCGCACTCACTATTCAGGGTATTTTTCACCTGCACGACATGAGATAAGGTGTCGGCCTGGAAAGGTAGAGGTATGGCCAATACAATCTTTGCAAGAATCATTGCTGGTGAAATTCCCTGTTTTCGCGTGTATGAGGATGACCGTGTCCTTGCCTTCTTGGATGTGAATCCGTTGAGTCGTGGGCATACGCTAGTCATTCCGAAAGAACCCGCGGAAACGCTCGATCAACTCTCTGACGACTCGGCTGCTGCGATTGGTCGTGTCTTGCCGAAGATCAGCCGTGCGATCTTACAAGCCACAGGTGCAGTAGCGTTCAATATTTTGCAGAACAATGGCGCCACCGCTCATCAAGTGGTGATGCATGTACACTTTCATATTATCCCGAAGTATGCAGATGGCGCGGGACTCGGTATCGAATGGTCTGCCCGTTCTCTGGCGAAAGAGGAAGGGGAAAGACTAGTAGCGTCGATTAGGCAAGGATTTGGAGAGGGACGCTTTTCGTGAATGCGTTTGTATACTCTGCGCAGCTATAAATTGCGCTTTTGTCGTTTTTTCAAACACGGCGATGAATCGCCATGCTACAGTAACCGCGCCCCATCAATGGGGCTTAGAGGCGGATTTCATCCGGCATTATTTTGTAGCACGGGCATTTATGCCCGTGAGGAAAAGCGCAGTTTGTTCCTACGTTCAGTATAGAACAGGCACGGTACACCTGCAGTTGTCTGACCAGAAGCGCCCCTTGTGTGACTGCGGCGCGATGCGCAAACCTACCGCGCCGTTGATTTGCTCATGTCGGAGTTTCCACCATCGCCTGCATACACAAAAAATCACTTTTTGTTGTTCTCCTCTTCGAGTGAAGTTTTCTTCATGTCTGGTTCATCATTGCCAAAGGTTTTGAGTTTTGTTGCCAGGTCATGCAGGCGGCGATTGACGAGATGGTTAACCGTCCCCTCCTCTTCAATCGTGCCGGCACGTACTCCGGTAAGGAGTGCAATTCCTTC
>JAYVFX010000886.1:0-13670 GCA_043772795.1 Deltaproteobacteria bacterium | reverse complement strand
GTGATCTCGTCGATTCCACCGCACTCTCCGCCCGACTCGATCCCGAAGAGTGGCGTGAGATCGTACAAGCCTACCAAGCAGTGGGCGCTCAAAGCATTGAGCAGTATGAGGGGCGGATTGCACAGTATCTGGGTGATGGCCTCCTCGTCTACTTTGGCTATCCCACCGCTCACGAGGATGATGCACAACGGGCGGTGCGTTCCGGGTTAGCAATCGTGGAAGCTCTCCAGCAGGCGCCACTTCTTCAACGACATAGCGTACAGGTACGGATCGGCATTCACACCGGCCTGGTTGTCGTGGGTGAAATCGGCGCAGGCGCCAAACGCGAACAACTTGCTCTCGGTGATACCCCGAACCTCGCAGCTCGCTTGCAAGGACTCGCTGAACCTGACACCGTTGTCATCAGTGCTGCTACGCAGCGATTAGTAGACGGACTCTTCACTCTCCGTGACCTTGGCATCCATTCGATCAAAGGGCTCTCTGCGCCCGTACAAGTTTACCAAGTGAGAGGTGAGAGTGAGGTTCGCAGTCGCTTGGAGGTTGCTAGCCGTCGCGGGCTGACTCCCTTGATTGGACGCGAACACGAAGTGCATCTCCTGCTTGACCGTTGGGAGCAGGCCAAGACCGGTGCGGGCCAAGTCGTATTGCTGAGTGGCGAGCCCGGCATCGGTAAGTCTCGCCTGGTTCATTTTATGAAAGAACAGGGGACAGCAGAGGGAGCTACTCACATTGAGTTTCGCTGCTCCCCCTTCTCGCAGAACACGGCCTTTGCACCAGTGATCGAGCATCTGCAGCGTCTGTTGCAGTTTGAGAGAGAGGATTCACCCGCCGTCAAGCTTGGGAAACTCCAACACACGCTGGGCCAGTACCGCTTCCCCCAAGCGGACACCCCGCCGCTTATAGCAGCGTTGTTATCGTTGCCGTCCCCGGCCGAGTCGCCGCCGCTGACGTTCAGTCCGCAGAAGCAGAAACAGCGGACCGAGGAGGCGTTGGTGGCGTGGCTGATGGAGGAGGCCGAACGGCAGGCTGTCGTGACCGTGTGGGAAGATCTCCACTGGGCCGATCCCTCCACGCTGGAGTTACTTTCTCTCCTGCTTGATCAAGTGCCAACCTCGCGATTGTTCGTAGTGTTGACCGCACGTCCGGAGTTCCAGTCTCTGTGGTCGAATCGCGGCTACTTGATGACGCTCACTCTCAATCGCTTACCACGCATGCAGGCAGAGCTGATGGTGCAACAGGTAACAGGGGATAAAGCGGTACCGGCGGAGGTGTTGCAACAGATTGTGGCCAAAACGGACGGCGTGCCGCTGTTTGTCGAAGAGCTGACCAAGATGGTCATAGAGTCCGGCCTGTATGTAGGGGCGCAGCATGCTGCGTCCCTACCGCTGGCGATTCCTTCTACACTACAGGACTCACTAATGGCCCGACTTGATAGGCTGGGACCAGCGAAAGAAATTGCGCAATTGGGCGCGACCATCGGGCGGGAGTTTCGCTATGAACTTCTCCACGCCGTCTCTCCGCTTGACGAAGCGACGTTACAGCACGGACTGAAGCAATTGGTGGAAGCGGAGTTGGTATACCAGAGAGGATTGGCGCCGCAGGCGCACTATTTCTTCAAGCATGCCCTCATTCAGGACACAGCGTATCAATCGTTGCTGAAGAGCACCCGTCAACAGTATCACCGCCAGATTGCCCAGGTGTTGGAGGAACAGTTTACAGAGGCGAAAGATAGTCAGCCCGAATTATTAGCCCATCACTACACCGAGGCAGGTCTCATTGCGCAGGCGATTCCCTACTGGCAGCAGGCAGGTGAGCGAGCCACCCAGCACTCGGCCTATGTAGAAGCGATCAGCCACCTCACCAAGGGGCTGGAAGTGCTGAAGGCCTTGCCGGTTACGTCCGAGCGCGTCCAACAAGAGCTCACACTGCAAATCACTCTGGGGATGGCGCTGAGGGCAGCCAAGGGCTGGGCGGCCCCAGAAGTTGAACAGACCTACAGCCGGGCGCGGGAGCTGTGCCAACAGGTGGGCTCCACACCGCAGCTCTTTTCTGCCCTCTGGGGACTCTGGACGTTTTATAACGTCCGGGCGGAGTTGCAGACGGCCTGTGAGTTGGGAGCGCAGTGCTTGCATCTCGCCCAGAGTATTCAAGATCCGGCCTTACTCCTCGGGGCTCACACGGCACTTGGGGACAGCTTGTTATGGCGGGGAGAGTTCTCCTCCTCCCAAGCACACCTGGAGGAGTGGATTACCCTTTATGATTCCCAGCAGTCTCACCCTGATGCCGCCCTCTATGGCTTTGATCTCGGAGGGTTGTATCGAGGTTATGCTGCTTGGGTATGGTGGGTGCTCGGTTATCCAGACCACGCCCTGGAGAGAATCCGGGAAGCGCTTACCCTGACGCGGGAGAAGACTGATCCCCAGAGTCTGGCGTGGACTTGGCTAGCTTTGGCGTTTGCCTATCAACTACGCCGAGAGGGGCAGCTTGCCCAAGAAAGAGTCGAAGCAGCAGTTGCTCTCGCTCGCGAGCAGGGGTTCCCGCTGATCTTAGCGCAGGGAATGGTGGTGCAGGGTTGGGTACTAACCCAGCAAGGGCAGGTCGAAGAGGGAATCACCCACATGCGCCGAGGTCTTGCTGCCTGGCAGGCGACGGGGACGAGACTCGGACGGCCATATCATCTGGCCTATCTAGCTGAGGCCTGTGGGAGAATAGACCAACCAAAAGAGGGACTGGGCATACTCGCTGAGGCGCTGACGATCATCCGCAATAATGGAGAGGGCGCTTATGAAGCCGAGCTGTATCGGCTTAAGGGAACGCTTACGCTTCAGTCACAAACAAGTCCAAAACAAGTCTCGGACAAGTCTCAGACAAGTCCAAGACAAGTCGAAAACAAGTCTAGGGCAAGTCAGGGACAAGCCGAAGACAAATCTGAAATTGCCGATCCCCGACCCCTGACCCCCGACCCCCAAGCAGAAGCCGAAGCGTGTTTTCTCAAGGCCATTGAGATTGCCCAACGGCAACAGGCGAAGTCGCTGGAACTGCGCGCAGTGATGAGCCTTGCCCGCCTATGGCAACAACAGGGCAAGCAAGCCGAAGCTCACCAGATGTTATCAGAGATCTATAACTGGTTTACAGAAGGGTTTGACACCAAAGACTTGCAAGAGGCGAAAGCGCTGTTGGATGAATTGTAATACAATTGCTCGATACTTAGGATGATCGACGAAGAGCGACAACTATGACACAGACAACGACATATCTAGAAACCCTCGTGCGTGAGACCCACAAGCCTGAAGCCGAGGTGCTGACGCGGGCTTTCCAAGTTGGCCTTCGCCAATTGTGGCGGGAACATGTTTTGAGCCGCTACGTACGGGGAGAGATCTCCCGTGATGAAGCCATTACTGCTGTGGGGATTGATTTGGTCGAACTGGCGGAACGACAACGCCAAGCTATGCAGGAAGATGTGACCTGGGCGCTAGAGCAATGAACCACGCCGTCGCTGATGCTGGTCCGCTCATTCACCTTACCGAGATCGGCTGTCTCTCACTGCTCCGCATCTTTGACTGCCTCTCTGTGCCAGATGCAGTATGGTCGGAGGCCATCACACAAGGAAGTGTTCCCCAAACCGACGTACTCGCCTTGGGGATCGTGCAACGGCACGCGTTGTCCCATTCATTGGTGATGCAGTTCATCGAGCCCGGTCTGGAAGCAACTAGTTTCTATGAACCTTCTAACTGCTTGTTTCCTTTCGGTACCCACATCGCGGTAGTCGAAGTCGATGCGGAAACCGGGGACGTGAAGTTTCGTCGTTACATTGCCGTTGATGATTGCGGCAACATTATCAACCCGATGTTAGTCGAGGGCCAGGTACACGGCGGCATCGCGCAAGGCATTGCGCAGGCGTTGTATGAAGAAGTTGTCTACGACGAAAACGGTCAGTTGCTATCAGGGTCGCTGATGGATTATGCCGTACCCAAAGCGGCGATGATGCCGTGGATGGAACTGGAGAATACGGTTACCCCAACACCGGTGAATCCACTTGGGGTAAAAGGTGTTGGTGAAGCAGGAACCATCGGTTCCACACCAGCGGTGGTCAACGCCGTGCTCGATGCGCTTGCTCCGTTCGGGGTGAAAAATATCGACATGCCGCTACGACCGGAACGAGTGTGGCGAGCGATTCAAGAAGCCAAAGGAGGTCAGGCGTGATTCCAGCAACATTCGAATACTACACTCCTCAGTCTGTAAACGAGGCCCTAGCGTTGTTTGGTCAGCATGGCGACGATGCCAAGATTCTTGCTGGTGGTCACAGCTTGTTGCCTGCGCTCAAGCTCCGCCTCTCATCGGTTGGGCACCTGATCGACATTGGGCGTATTGCTGACCTTGCTTATATCAAGGAAGATCAAGGCAAGCTCTGCCTTGGAGCGCGAACCAGTCACTATCAGGTGGAATCATCATCCATCGTACAACAGAAATCTCCGCTGCTTGCCGAGTGCGCGAGTCAGATCGGTGATGTGCAAGTGCGCAATCGCGGAACGTTGGGTGGGAGTCTCGCCCATGCCGATCCTGCGGCGGATTATCCAGCAGCGATTCTCGCGTTAGAGGCCGAGATTCACACTGTGAGTAATGGCGGAAAGCGAGTCATTAAAGCTGAGAGTTTCTTCGTTGACATGCTTACCACTGCCCTCCAGGCAGGAGAAATCATTACTGAAGTCCGTATTACGCCTGTCGCTGCGAAGACTGGAAGCGTCTATCTCAAAGTGCCACAACCAGCATCAGGCTTTGCTGTTGTCGGAGTTGCGGCCATTGTTACGCTTGATGCCGGCGGCAAATGCGCCAAAGTTCGCGCCGGGGTTACCGGAGTGGCGGCCAAAGCATTTCGCGCCAAAGATACTGAAGCTGCGTTGACCGGGAAAACGCCAGATGAAAAAACTGTGGCCCAAGTGGCAGCACAATCCATCAATGGTATCGACGCCAATGGGGATATTTTTGCTTCGGCTGAATATCGAACTCATCTCGTGCAGGTGTACACCAGGCGAGCGTTGGTGAAAGCGATTGAAAGAGCACGATTGTAGGGGCGAAGCATTTGCCTCAAAATCTAAACGGAGCAGCTCGACTTCATATGCAAATGCTTCGTCCCTACTTACGGAGAGACCAATGAAAATCAATGGCACGCAAACATTTCCTGCTCCCCGTCAAAAGGTCTGGGAGTTTCTTACTGACCCCCAACATATAGCCAAGTGCATGCCGGGTTGTGAAAAGCTCGAAGCGGTGGGCGAGAATGAATACAGCAGCCAGATCAATGTCGGCTTGGCTGCGGTCAAAGGTGTCTATACCGGCAAGGTGAAGCTCGACGAGATGCAACCACCGTCGCATTATAAAATGCTGATCGATGGCAAAGGCAAGCAGGGCTTCATCAAAGGCACGGGAACGTTGGACTTCGAAGATCAGAACGGCCAGACGTTGGTCAAATACAATGGGGACATCCAAGTCGGTGGTCCCCTAGCCAGTGTCGGGCAACGGATGATCGACGGCGCTGCCAAGATGATGACTGGCCAATTTTTTACAGCAATGGAGGCCGAGATTAAAGCCATGCCGGGAGAGGAGGTGAGGCAGGGTGCTGCCGTCAATTTTTGGCGCTACCTCATCAAGCTCATCCGAGAAAGATTAGCCGCACTGTTCGGGAGAAAGACAACAGAAAATACGCTTACGCATACCGGGGGAAAAGGTTAAATGGGGAAACGACGGAGAAAATAAGACTGGGCGAAACGGCGAAAAGGGGAAGCGGCGAAAAGGAAAAAAGAAAATACGTATCTGCCTTTTCACTGTTCCCTTTTTTCGACTCTAGACTCCCGGACTCTTAGACTCCTAGACTAGTCTTCGCCATTTACCCTTTTCCCCCAATGGATCTTCTCGTTACCGGTATCAAACACGCAGTTTGGCTGCTCCTTTCTGGAGATCCCGAAGTCTGGCGAATCACCTTTCTTTCTCTCCAAATCTCACTGACAGCTACTGCGTTGAGTATGCTGCTGGGAATCCCGCTGGGGACGTACCTTGCCCTTGCCGAGTTTCCTGGTCGTCGTTTCGTTCTGAGCCTTGTTAACACTGGTATGAGCCTGCCGCCGGTGGTCGTAGGACTTTTTGTCACGATCGCCTTGTGGCGCAGTGGGCCGTTGGGATTTCTTCGTCTTCTTTACACACCGACCGCGATGGTGCTAGCACAAGTCGTGATCGCTGCGCCGATTGTTACCGGTCTTACGGTCGCCGCGATCCAACAGCTCAACCCCAAGCTGCGCCTCCAGATTCTTGCGCTCGGTGCTTCGCGAGTGCAATTGGTGTGGTTGTTGTTGCGAGAGGCACGGTTACCACTGTTAGCCGCAATCATGGCTGGTTTCGGTGGAGTGATTTCCGAAATTGGTGCGTCGATGATGGTCGGTGGGAACATCCTTGGTCACACCCGTGTCCTCACCACCGCGACTGTGATGGAAACCAGTAAAGGCAATTTCGACATTGCCATTGCGTTGAGTGTGATTCTCTTGTTGCTGATTTTCGCCGTGAATGCGCTGCTCACCTACACACAGCAACGACGAAGACCGCTCTAAATGGGAGTCTGGAGGTCTAGGAGTCTGGGAGTCGAAAAAGGAATTCTCCTTTTCTCCGTTTCCCCCTTTCGCAGGGTCCCTCTGCTGGCTTGTTCAACAGTGCGGGCAAAGAGTATTAGATGACAAGAACACGTGTCCATACTAAAAGAATGACAGAAGAGCGGAAGTCGGGTCAGAAGGAAGCCTTACCATGACGTTCGATGAAGTACTCGCCCAAGTTCAAGCACTGCTGCAGCAAGAGAAGCGGGTCTCGTATCGCGCCTTAAAGCTCCGGTTCAGTATTGATGATGACTATATCGAAGGCCTCAAGGACGAACTCATCCACGCTAAACGGGTAGCTGTGGATGAAGAGAGCAGGGTACTTGTCTGGGTCGGGGCTTCGCCAGTTCAAAGTTCCGAGTTCAAAGTTCAAAGTTCCCCCCAGTCTCCCGCTCCCCAGACTCCGAACCCCGAACTCCGAACTTCCCAATCCCCAGCCGGTGAACGGCGCCAGTTGACGGTGATGTTTATTGACCTGGTGGGCTCGACGATGCTCTCCCAGCAGCTGGACCCGGAAGACTATCATGCCCGGGTGCGTGCCTATCAGACCGCCTGTCACCAGGTCATTGCTCGCTATGAAGGGCATGTTGCCCAATACCTGGGCGATGGCATCCTCGTGTACTTCGGCTATCCCCTCGCGCATGAAGATGACGCCGCGCGGGCGGTGCGGGCGGGGTTGGAAATAATCACGGCAATCGCAAAACAGGTTCCCTCTCCCCGTCAGGGAGAGGGACAGGGTGAGGTCCGCCTGCAGATCCGTATCGGCATTCACACCGGGTTAGTGGTCGTCGGTGAGATCGGCAGCGGAGAGAGACGCGAGAACCTGGCGCTGGGCGAAACACCGAACCTCGCGGCACGCATTCAGGGAATGGCCGAGCCGAACGCCCTCGTGATCAGTGCGGCCACGCGTCGCCTTGTGCAAGGAGTGTTTGAGTATCAGGAGTTGGGTTCTCAGGCACTGAAAGGGGTCACTGCTCCGCTCACGCTGTATCACGTGGTACAGGAAAGTGCGGCGCAGAGTCGCTTCGAGGCGGCGACCCAGGCAGGCCTGACACCATTAGTCGGACGCGAGTATGAGATTGCGATGCTGTTGGAACGCTGGCAATTAGCGCAGGACGGCGAAGGCCAGGTGGTGCTGTTGTCGGGTGAGCCCGGCATCGGCAAGAGCCGCATTCTGAGTGCGCTGTGGGAGCGGCTGGAAGGCCAGGGGGCGCAGGCCCTGCGCTTCCAGTGTTCGCCTTACCACGTCAACAGCGCCTTCCACCCGATCATCGACAACTTCGAGCGCGTGCTGCAGTTCGGTCGCGACGAGACGCCGGAGTCCAAGCTCGACAAGCTCGAAGCGTTGGTCGTCTCCCACTATGGCAGACCGCAACAAGACGTACGTTTCTTTGCGACGATGCTGTCGATTCCGTGTGAGGAGCGCTACGGTCCGCTCGTAATGACACCACAGAAACACAAGGACGAGACGCTGCGCTCGTTGGTTGATCTCACCACAGCGGCGGCCACGACACAGCCCACGGTGCTGCTGTTCGAAGATGCGCACTGGGCTGATCCCACCAGCCTGGAAGTGCTCGACTTGCTGATCGACCGAGTCAGAACCACGCCGCTGCTGATCGTGCTGACGCATCGACCTGAGTTTCAATCGCGTTGGTCGCGGCACGGCTATGTGACAGCGCTGAACCTCTCTAAGCTCACGCGGGCGCAAAGCAGTGCGATTATCGCTAAGCTCACCGGCGACAAGGCGCTTCCCACCGAGCTGCTGGGGCAGATCCTCGCCAAGACTGACGGCGTGCCGTTGTTTGTGGAAGAACTCACGAAAACCGTCTTGGAGTCTATTGAGTCTAAGGAGTCTAGCGAGTTGCCCCATCGCACGCCCCTCCAACTAGCAATTCCAGCGACGCTGCAGGATGCCTTGATGGCGCGCTTGGATCGACTTGGGGTTGCCAAAGAGATCGCGCAGATTGGTGCGGCGATCGGGCGGGAGTTCAGTTACGCGCTCCTGGCTGCGGTGGTTGCCAAAACCACGACCGGCCTCGACAAGGCACTCGATCAGTTGACTGAATCAGGGCTAGCCTTTCGCAGAGGCACGCCACCCGAGGCTACCTACACCTTCAAGCATGCGTTGGTGCAGGATGCGGCCTACGATTCGTTGCTGAAGAGCCGTAGACACGAGCTGCACGCCACGATCGCGCGGGTACTCATGGCAAACTTCCCACAGACTACCGCCACCGAACCGGAGCTGCTGGCGCATCACCTGACAGCAGCGGGGCAAGGCGCGGCGGCGCTTCCGTACTGGCAGCAGGCGGGTACGCTGGCACTGAAACGCCTGGCGCTCAAGGAAGCGATTGCGCATCTGAACCAGGGTATGGAGATCCTCGGCACGCTGCCGCCGTCACCGGAGCGCGATGGGAAAGAACTGGACCTGCGCACGCCGCTTGGTACAGCCTGGATAGCGCGCAAAGGCTTTGCAGCGCCTGAGGTGTGGACTAGCCTCCACCCGGCGCTGGGGTTGGCCAAGTCCCTCAGCCGCCGCGAGGCGGTACTGCCGATCTACAATGGACTGTGGAACAGCGTGCTGGTCCAGGGTCGCATCGCCGCATCCCGCGACTGGGTTAATGAAATGTTGGCGACTGCAGAAGCCAGCGGTGATCCGGATCTGTTGCTCGTGGCACACACGGCGGCATGCGTGACCCACTATGAACGGGGAGATTTGACCCAGTCCCGCACGCATGGCGACAGAGTGATGGCACTGTATGACGAGGAGCAGCACCGCCACCTCGCAGACCTGATGAACAGGGACCCGAAGACGTCTGTTGGCATCTTCGTTTCCTTTGGAACTTGGATGCGGGGCTATCCGGATCGTGCGGTGCAGGTGAGCGAGGCCAACGAGGCGCACGCACGCCGGCGTGGGCATCCCTTTGACCTTGGCTTTGCGCTCACCTTAGGCAGCCAGATTTGGGGTTTCCGTTGCGAACCCGAGCAAATGCTCGCGCGGGTCGAAGAAGCCGAGCGGCTAGGCCGCGCGCATCGTTTGCCCTTTATCTCGGACGTACTGGCGCAGGTCTGGAAGGGAGTTGCCTGGCTGCGGACCGGGCGCCTGGCCGAGGGCATTCCGAAGCTACGGGAGGCAATGGAAACGTTTAACGCGCATGGCGTCGAGATTGGTATGCCGTACTTTCGTGCGGTCCTGGCCGAAGGCCTGGCGTTGAGCGGTGATAGCGAGGGTGGATTGCGGTTGATCGAAGAGAGTCTCACGCAGATTGCGCGGCCAGGCTGGGAAGAACGCTCGCACCTGGCGGAAGTACTGCGGCTCAAGGGGGAGATTCTGCTGATGCAGGAAAGCACGGAGCAAAGAGCAGGGAGCAGGGAGCAAAAATCAGAAAATCCAAAGCCCAACTACCAACTCCTAAATCCTCAATCCCAAACAGAAGCGGAAGAATGTTTCCTGCAAGCGATCGAGGTTGCGCAAGAGCAGCACGCCAAATCGTGGGAACTGCGCGCGTCAACCAGCCTCGCGCGTCTCTGGCAATCGCAAGGTAAGAAAGCCGAAGCTCATAGGATGTTATCTGAGGTGTACACCTGGTTCACCGAAGGGTTTGACACGAAAGATTTGCAAGAGGCGAGGGCAATGCTAGAAGAGCTGGAGTCGTAGGGTAGTGAGGGGTGATCGGTGTTTGAGCGCATTTTGAAGCGTATCCGGGAGAAGGTTCGGCTCCGCGAGTATGTCGTGACGCACCATGCAAGGAAAGAAATGAGAGAAGATGGGTTTACCATCTATGACGTTGAGCGCGGTCTCTTCAGTGGCGAGATCCTGGAACGGCAGAAAGATCGCCAAACTGACGAATGGAAATATCGCGTCAGAGGAGAAACCTTTGATGACCGTGAGGTTGAAGTGCTAGTGAAATTAAGTCCAACGGGAAGGCTTGTCATCATGACGGTCTACGTTCCCTAACGACAGAGGAATTTCTATGGTCTGTGACGTGTGTGGCAAAGAGGGCGCAATCATGCGGAAGGTGACCGAAACGTTCGGTAAGGGTAAGAAGCTTTTGGTCATCGAGAATATTCCGATGGTCAAGTGCCCTCACTGCCGAGAGAGCTACTTTGATGCTGAGACTCTTCATGAAATCGAGCGGATCAAACAGCATCGTAAGAGTCTCGCAGTTCAGCGTTCTATAGAAGTGGCATCCTTTGCATAACTGGTTCACGGAAGGTTTTGATACGAAAGATTTGCAAGAGGCGAAGGCACTGATTTTGCGAGAATGCCACTCGCTTTGTTCCCGGTTGCTGATGTGAATACTCTCCCGTTACTGACAGTCCAGGATTTGCGCGTCGAGGTTAACGGGCAGACATTACTTGCCGTTCCCCATTTCGAGGTTGTGCGAGGCGAAGTCCTGGTGATCCTTGGCACGAATGGCGCCGGAAAAAGTACGCTTCTACAAACACTGGCATTCCTACGCGGACCAACATCAGGCAGCCTCCAGTTTGATGGAGAGGTGGTTTCTTTTCACTCGCCTGCGCTAGCGCTCCGTCGCCGTCTCGCAGTTGTCTTTCAAGAACCGCTCCTCTTCGACACCACCGTTGAAGCAAACGTTGCCAGCGGCCTCAAGTTACGTGGAGTCGCTAGCACTGCAATTCGAGAAAAGGTGAATCAATGGCTTGAGCGACTCGGCATTAGCCATCTGTCTCATCGTCAGGCACGCACTCTTTCTGGCGGGGAAGCCCAGCGTGTCAGTTTAGCGCGGGCCTTTGTTCTTGAGCCGGATTTCCTTCTTCTCGATGAACCGTTTTCAGCGCTTGATGCGCCAACCCGAGAATCTCTGACTGATCTGTTTCATCGTCTCCAACAGCAGACTCGTACAACCACACTCTTTGTCACGCATGACCGCCAAGAGGCGTTACGACTTGCCAATCGCATGGCGGTGATGGAGCGTGGAACCATCCTCCAGATTGGTACCCCTGAAGAAGTATTCAGTCAGCCCGTTAACGAAGCGGTAGCGAGTTTTGTTGGCATTGAAACGATCCTCCGTGGGAGGGTGGAGTCCCAGACTGAGGGGTTTGCCGAGGTCCAGCTCGACTCAGGGCAGCATATTGCTGTGGCTTCGCCGTTTTCTCGTGGTACCGAGGTCACTCTTTGTCTACGTCCGGAGGAAGTGACGCTCCTTGCCCCAGCCGATGCAGCCACCCCGTCCAGTGCGCGGAATTACTTTCCCGCTCGCGTAACACGCATTCTTCCCTGGGGAAGCATGTTCAAGGTGCACCTGGACTGTGGCTTTCCTTTGGTCGCTTTTGTCACGCGTCCATCAATCGATATTCTTCAGCTCCATCAAGGCAGCTCGGTAGCCGCGACATTCAAGGCCACGGCTGTGCATGTGATTGCCGATTGATCTGCAGGTTATTCTACTAGCCGAGGTCACGTTGTTCATGCTGGGGTTCTATGCCGGCAGACTGAACCCGTTCGACTTTGACTGCGCAAAACTTGAATTCGGGAATTTTGCCATAGGGATCAAGCGCGTCGTTGGTGAGCAAGTTTGCGGCGGCCTCGCGGAAATGGAACGGAACGAAGACGCTACCTTTCTGCGTACGCACACCGATTCGCACTTTAAGAACGATCGTCCCACGGCGCGAGCTGACGCGCACCATGTCACCGTCTTGAATGCCGAGCGTGTATACGTCTTCTGGGTGAATTTCGACGAACGCTTCGGGTTCGATCGCATCAAGCGCTTTAGAGCGGCGTGTCATGGTGCCAGTGTGCCAATGTTCGAGCACTCGACCGGTATTGAGCACGAACGGATACTCACTATCCGGCAGTTCGTTTGCCGGAGCAAACTCGGCGGGTACAAATTTGCCTTTGCCGCTCGGAAAGTCGTCAGTAAAGATCACTGATTGTCCAGGTTCATTTGGGTCGGGACAGGGCCACAGTTCTCCCATCGTGCCCATCTTGTCATAACTCAAGCCAGCCAGGTTTGGCGACAACGCGGCTAGCTCAGTGAAGACTTCTTCCGGTGAGTTGTAGCGCATGGGGTAGCCCATACGCGTAGAGATATCACAAATAATTTGCCAATCCGGACGAGCTTGCCCTGGCGAATCGATCGCTTTACGGCCACGTTGGACCCGTCGATCCGTATTGGTGTAGGTGCCGTCTTTTTCCGGGAAGCTCGAGGCTGGGAGAATGACATCGGCAAATTCTGCTGTCTCGGTAAGGAAGATGTCTTGTACGACGAGAAACTCCAGGTTTGCAATCGCCTTGCGTACTTTGTTGATGTTCGGATCACTCAGGAACGGATTTTCTCCCATCATGTACATGCCTTTGATGGTTCCACGTAGTGCGGCGTGGGCAATCTCGACGACTGTAAGTCCTGGCTTAGGATCAAGCGTGATACCCCAGGCTTTCTCGAACTTCTCGCGAATCTGTGGATTATCCACTCGTTGATAATCAGTATAGACCATCGGGATCAGGCCGGAATCCGACGCGCCCTGGACATTGTTCTGCCCTCGCAAGGGATGCAGACCGGTACCAGGACGTCCGATGTTGCCGGTCATGAGGCACAGAGAAATCAGACACCGTGCGTTGTCCGTACCCGTCGTATGTTGGGAAATTCCCATGCCCCAAAAGATCATGGCGTTCTGCGCCTTGCCGTAGACGCGCGCGATTGTGCGGATCTGTTCTGCGGTAATCCCAGTGAGCTTCTCGACGACCTCTGGCGTGTACTGTTTGACCGTCTCTGCGAGCGCAGCGAAATTCTCCGTCCGGCGTTCGATAAACGTAGGATCGGTCAGGCCTTCGCCGATGATGACGTGCATAAGCCCGTTGAGAAAGGCAACATCGGTCCCTGGCTTATATCTGACATAGTATTGCGCATGATCGGCAAGAGGCGGGCGACGAGGGTCAATCACAATCAGCGCAGTTCCGCGCTGAGCGGCCTGCTTGAAGAACGTGGCTGCGACGGGATGATTCTCGGTTGTGTTCGAACCGATCACGAGTGCCACATCAGCATACTGAATATCACCGAAGACATTTGAGACTGCTCCCGA
>JAYVFX010000885.1:0-2922 GCA_043772795.1 Deltaproteobacteria bacterium | reverse complement strand
AGGTCAGGTTTGGTCTTCGGGTCTTTCGAGAGTTCGATAAAATGCTGAAACCGTGGAGCTGGATCATCTCCGAACGGAAACGTCGGCCACAGTAA
The DNA here is from genome assembly GCA_043772795.1 of Deltaproteobacteria bacterium. Lineage (GTDB taxonomy): Bacteria > Desulfobacterota > Binatia > Bin18 > Bin18 > VGTJ01. Next base: position 2,827 of record JAYVFX010000885.1, on the reverse strand, counting down.
CGGTTTGCATTTCTCCCGTGTCCGTCGATACACCTCAGCATAATATGGAACGTCCTGCACCCATTCCCCGTTTTCTGGGTTACGGACATGAAAGTGAATTAACGCTGCACCAGCTTTGCATGTCGCAATCGCATCGCCAGCGATCTCTTGTGGACTGTAGGGGATATGCGGATTCAGGTTGCGCATCGCGTTACCGTTAATTGCCGCTTCGATCATGATTTTGGCCATGGGTCCCTCCTTTTCTCTAAAGTAGTCAGTAGTCAGCATTCAGTAGTCAGTAGAGGGCAGAAGAACATTGGCGAGCATGCTGGCTCCCGACTACAAGCTATTGGTTTGCACGTAACACATTCCACGTTTCACGTCATCCGCACATGAACCTGTCGTTTTGCCAGAAACTCCTTACACTCACGAATTGTGTATTCGCGATAATGGAAGATCGATGCAGCCAAGGCTGCGTCCGCACGACCAGCGGTCAGGCCTTCATAGATATGCTCTAAGGTACCGACGCCACCAGAGGCAATGACTGGAATAGTGACGGCGTCAGCAATTGCACGTGTCAGTTCAATATCATAGCCGGCTTTGGTGCCGTCACGATCCATACTCGTAAGGAGAATTTCACCCGCACCGTACGATTCCATTCTCTGCGCCCATTCAATCGCATCGAGACCGGTTGGCGTCCGCCCGCCGTGAATGAACACTTCCCACTGCCGCTCTTCTTTTTTATGCTGACTACTGACTACTGAATACTGACTACTTGTCTTCCGCTTCGCATCAATGGCGACGACGATACATTGTGAGCCAAACCGTTCAGCAGCTTCTTTCACAAACTCGGGCCGATTTACTGCCGTTGTGTTGATTGAAACTTTATCGGCCCCAGCATTTAACAAGTTGCGAATATCCTGGATTTCTCGCACTCCGCCACCAACGGTGAGTGGCATGAACACGGTCTCTGCGGTACGGCGGACAACATCGAGAATGATCCGCCGTCGTTCGTGTGAGGCCGTGATGTCGAGAAACGTCAGCTCGTCTGCGCCTTCTGCATCATATCGTTGGGCGACTTCTACTGGATCACCCGCATCACGGAGATCGACGAAGTTTACACCTTTTACGACTCGTCCGTCTTTGACATCAAGGCACGGGACAATGCGCTTACTCAGCATGCTGCGAGTGTCAAGCGTTTCGGTTGGAGAGTCAAGAGCGGACGCTGACAGGAGAAGAAACTGGGGTATCCCGTGGATTATTGTCCTCGTTCTCGGCCCAGACGATTTGGCTGTAATCAAAGCGGCGCGATTCGACGACGTTGAATTTGACGATCTCAAAATATGGTGAAAGGTCGAAGTCTCTCGGTGTGACTAATGTGTGGTGGCGGCGACGAAAAACCATACGTGCCTGGGGGTCGTTCGCGCGTAGGAGGAGACGACGCAGCCAGGTGCGTCGCGCAGCTTCATCCATGCGCTGAGCAACGATCTGGGGAATAATCGGAAACCCCACCTTGTCAAATGCAGCGGCAAGCATGCTGGAGCAAATCACTTGCGTGGGGAGCCCGCTGCCAAATTGCAGGGCTTTTCGTCGAAAGCGGCGGGGAACGAGGCTGACAGGGAGAAAGTAGCGTGCGAGATCGAAGACGTTTTGCAGGTCATACGAGTGGCCAAGCTGGTTGATGACATCGTCGAGAATCGTTTGTAGATGCTCTTTGCGCAACTGATGGGGACGACAGACGCGAATGTTGAAGTTGATGTACTTTGACAATGGGGCAACGACGACGCCGGTTTCTACCAATGCTTCGATGACAAGATGGTTGACCTCGTCACCCAAACTCGCACGCAATTGTCCAAGCTGGGGGTAGTTCCGTCGTACCAACTCATCACCAATATACAGTGCGGAATGAGACCACGAACTCTGGGTCAAGTATTTGATCACCTCACTCACGCGTTGTTCGCCTTCGACGAGAAGAATATCTCCCTTGCGAATGTGTCGTTTCAGTTCGCCGAGATCGTTTGGGAAGCGTGGAGTGTAGTTTTTTAGTGGCTTGGTGAGAAGAATAGTGAACTGGCCTGTAATTGCACGGCGAAAGGCTTGCAAGGGATGAAACGAGAGACTCATCTCTTCTATTGTAGGAGAGGGGCCCGTGCAGATACAAGATGCCTAAACTGGTGAGAGCCTGGAGTTGGGTTCATCAATGCGGAAGGTGTTTCCCTATTTTGATGGCTTCTTCAAGATTGACTGCTCCTGTATACAACGCCTTGCCGACGATGACGCCCTTGATCCCTTTTGCTTCATACTGCGCGAGTCGCTGAATATCCCACACGCTGGCGACCCCGCCGGAAGCGATGACAGGAAGAGAAACTGCCTGGGCCAGTGCGAGAGTCGCATCGATATTCACCCCCTGTTGGGTTCCGTCACGGCTAATGTCAGTGTACACAATCTCACTGACTCCCATCGTGGCGCATTGTTTTGCGAGTTCGATGGCATCGAGGGAGGTCGCCTCGGTCCACCCTTGGATGGCCACTTTACCATTGCGGGAGTCGATACCGACTGTGATCTTGTTAGAAAAACGCTGACAAGCGGCAGCGACGACTGCTGGGTCACGATAGGCAACAGTCCCGAGAATGGCGCGATGGACGCCTAAGAAGAACAACCGCTCCACCGCTTCGAGGCTGCGGATGCCGCCACCGACTTGCACAGGGATAGCTACTGCCTTGCAGATCTGTCGGATCACTTTTGTATTGACACCGGTGCCAGACACCGCACCATCAAGATCAACGAGATGCAACCGTTCCGCTCCCTCCTGCTGCCAGCGTAGGGCTGTCGTGACCGGGTCGTCTGA
>JAYVFX010000884.1:0-5606 GCA_043772795.1 Deltaproteobacteria bacterium | reverse complement strand
CACCAATCAGTGGGTCAATAACCACGCGGGCCGTGAGAGGATAGTGCCGGAGTGCACCCCGGGTCCGCCATAGTGGACTCGTGAGAAGTGGCGGCAGGGGATGAGATGACTCAATCAGAGGTATCTCATTTGGAGAGAAGAAGTGATTTCCACCTCTCCACAGGACTGGTTGCCAGCACCGCCCGCACGAGCGAACGGCACCGGCAGCCCTCACCAGGGTTCCCCGTTATGGCTTTCCTGGCGTTACAGTAAGGTGATAGATGATGTCGAGCTTGAACTCGAAATCGAAAGGATCGCCTTCTGCTGTACTGAAGAACTGCCTCCCCGAAAAAAGGATCGTGTGCTGGCCCACGGACAAGGGGGAAAGCAGCAGATAGACTCCATCAGCTACCGCCGGGCTTGTCGCACCTTGGACGGCGCCGGAGACCTCGAAGGACTGCAGGACGTTATCGGCCGGGAGCGGGCCGTAGGTGAATAACGGGGACTGAACACGGTAACGCTCTAAGTCCTGGATGGGAACTCCATCAATCGTAGCTTCCAAGTCCAAGGCATGATCCTGGAAGAATTCGGCACACTCGCGTAACTCGGCATCTGTCGCCCCGTTGCCTTCCAGCGTTGAACACTCTGAGTTGATGATCGGGAAGAAAAGGGCCTTACCGGTGGGCACGGTGCAGTTGCGCTCGGCTGCTCCTACGACTATCCCCGAGGGGTCCTCTGTGGTGACGAAAGTCCCGCCCAGGAAGAACACCTTGCCCGATTGCCCGGCGCTACAATCCGCCGTATTGAAGAGCGGATGCGCTCCCACAGGCAATGAGAAGGCCCATTGCCACCACTTCGCGCTCCACTCGCCATAGGTGTTCCCGTACGCGTTCGAGTGGGGCGGAAGGACTCGCGGGTTCGGATTCCTGCTGCCAGCCTGTACAACCGGGGTCATGGCTGCGACCATCAGCCCTACGACACCCACTATGACCGCTACGACGCTTCGCCCAAACTTCTGGTGACCTTGCATGATTTCGCTCCTCTGTGCCCTCTGGGCACAACAGTTGAACATCGAAATAGACTTCCGTTTGACTTTCCCATTGCTCTTCTTGGTCAGCTTCTAGCCTTAGTGGCTACCGTCATCACCCCCTTTCCCTCACGCTTTCAGCCTAACCCCCCGCGCACCGCGAGCCGCCTAGCCGTGTCCGCTCAGTTCAAGCAGAACCGCCACCGGGCGGCGATGCGGTGCAGCGCCGGGTTAGGCCCGGCGACGGTAGGTTTTCCCTGCTTCGCCCTGGCACGACGCCTTGTCCACTCTCTCATTTATGAAGGCGTAACAATTGGCTGAACATATTGTTCAATTGGGCTGAACAATTCTCCCGTCGCTCCTTCCCCAGCGCGTAGGTGCTGGCCCGTGGGAAGACTCGCTCGCTTCTAGAACCCCTTTGGTTGATAACCATCCAAGAGTTTCCCCTGGTAGCCTTTTGGGTTCGGGCCTAACGCCTTAGGATCAGCCGCCGGGACCGCGTAGCGGGTCCCGGTCGGACTGCATGCTGTGGTTAGGCACATCGGCTTAGGACAAGCCTCTGAGGATTCACCCCCACAGTCCTAAGGGTCAAACTATCAAAGCCTGACTAAATTCCCCGCGGGGATGAGCTACCCGGCTAGCCCCAAACGGTGTGGTGTCTTACTTGAACTTAAAACTCGCCTTGTGGTCTGTACCGTCGTTGAGTCTCACGACCAATTGCCGGCACGTACCCGCCCACACCTTATCGGTCTTCCAGACGTAAATGTACTGGCCGCTGCCGGCGTCATACGAGAGGCTACTCGATCCCGCCGTCACGGTTTGCTCAATATCGTCAATCGGCGTCCCTGAACTGCATACCATTGCCTGAGACACCGGATAGCCTGCCGCGAAGATGGTGAGCCCCTGGTTGCCGCCGAGGCTGAATTTCACGGGGATCGCTTGCCCAGCCGTTACTTGGTTAAATGTGGGCAGGTTGTCCACCGGCTGGAAGAAGCCGGTGAAGTTGTAGATCACGGTAACCTTCTGCTGGCAGGAGGCGCGGTTGCCGGTGTGATCCGCGGCCGTCCAGGTAACCGTCGTCCCACCAAGGGGATAACTGGACGGGGCATCATTACTGACGACAGGCGCTGGATCTACTGCATCGGTCACCGTGGGCGTCCCAAGGGCCACTGCTTGCCCCATCAGGACCGTGATGGCAGCAGGACAAACGAGGGTTGGCGATGTGGTATCGGCGACCTGCACCGACACAGTATCCGAACCTGTCCCGCCCTTGCCATCAGCCACCGCGAGCGTGATGATGTGTGTTCCGAGTGATAAGGAAATAGCCGGGGTTTGCCCAGTAGCAGTGCCAAATGGTCCCGTCCACGTAAAGGTGAGGGCGTCGCCATCGGGGTCGCTGGAACCTGCGCCATTGAGGGTTACACTTGCACCGGCAGCGGTGGCTGCTTCTACCGTTTGATCCGGCCCTGCATTCGCCATCGGCGGGTGGTTAGTGGTCGGGAGTTCATCAGGATCCTCTGCGTGGATATCGTAGAGTGGCGTCAAGTTCGTCGGGATGAGCCGGAAGGTCGCAGGTGTAGGAAATACCCCAGGTGTGGCACTGTAATAGCCATACCCTATGATCTCGCCTGCGTCGTTAATATCGGTTGCGGCCTCTAATTGCCAGCCCGAATTGGCCGGAATCAGTGTATTGAGATCCGTCCTCACACCATCTTTCCAACGGACTGCTACATTTGCGCCAAATAGGAACGAAGTGCGATAGAGGTCATAACAGATGTCCCTGTAGGTCCCCAAATCGGTGACTCCCACGATCTCTCTTGCGTTATTGATTGCTAGCGCGACGCCCGGCCCGAGATCTGTTACCTCCTCATTCTGCCAAATGATCGCATGGTTGTTATAGACGCTGCCGAGCAAGAACACCGCGGCCCCAACAACGTCTCCCTGATCGTTGATGTTAGCAGCACAGTTGCTACGACCGGGCCCGACTAACTGCTTGATCGTGCCGTTGTCCCATAGCACAGCCTTCTGAGGGTCAGAAAAAGCGTTGTCCGATCTCGCAGACCACCCCACAATCTGCCCCCGCTTGTTGATACCGACGGCGGTACTGTGCCCGTCCCCTGGTAAAGTGCCCAAGTCCTGCATGATGCCGTTTTCCCACACGAACGCGTGGTTGGCATTGATGGACGGTGAATTATAAGTCGATTCACCCACGATTTGCCCGGCATTGTTGAGATCGTACGCGGCACTTCTTGCGTCTTGGACGTTGCCACAGAACGAACACTTGCCCAGCGCACCGAGATAGGTCAGGGTCCCGTCCACCCAGCGGAATGCCCGCCCGAGATGGTCCGAGCGGCCTCTGTCTCCTGAAGTGCCGACCACTTCATTGTAGTCGTTGATGCTGTAGGCAATGCTGGTTTTGTCTTTGTAGAAGGTATCAGAAGGTAGGGGATTGATGCTGATGACTTGGCCACTGCTCTCATTCAGGCGGAGAAACGCGTTGGGGGAAGAAGGGTTCCCGCCCACGATATGGCCGTTCGCATTGATGCCCAGTCCCTTGTACGCAGGGCCAAGGTCCTGGATGAAGGGCTCTTTAGGGTTAGGCAGATATTCAGCGGTTTCTGTGGCAGCCGAGATGTAGAAGGTAACCCCGTCATCCGGCGTCTCGACATTGCCAGCCACGTCGGTGGCCCGCGAGCGCAGCGTGTAGTGCCCATCTGGTAAGTTGAGACCGGTGGGCAAGCCCGTAGTAACGGACCAGTAGTTCGTGCCAGCAGGAAGCAGCCAATACTCTCCGTTAACCCAAGCCCCCCCATTCCAGTAGCGCCCATCGGCATGGCGACGCACACTCACTTCCACCGAGGCAACGCCGCTTGTGAGGTCCTGTACAGAACCGGACATGAACGTCAGATCCGGTTTGGTGATCCACTGGGCGGGATTACGGACTGCCGAAGTGGGCGGCACACGATCCACCGTTACCTTCACTATTTTCTTTGACTCTATCGAGCCATCGTTGTCTGCCGCAAAGTAAGAGATTGTGGTGCTGCCTTCCGCTGAGAGAGAGAGATGTATGACAGAACCTAACACTGAGGTTTCAGTCACTGTCTGTGCGCCTGCTAAACTGTAATTGATTGATCGAACGCCTGTACCGTTTGGGTCATCGGTTGCAGTGAGCGAGACCGTGACCGGTCCGTGATTCACCCCGGCTGTGTTGGGTTGCGGTGATACCACTGCGACGGTGGTTGGGGGAATGGCATCGGCTGGTGAAATTAAGACTCTGGTGGTGTCCGTGGTGTTTATCCCTCGATTATCGGTCACCGTTAAAGTTGCTGTGTAGATGCCAGCGGTGGCGTAGGTATGGGTTGCCTGACTCGCTATGCTGAAGGCCCCATCACTAAAGTCCCACTGATATGCTACGATTTGCCCGTCGGCGTCAAACGAGCGCGAGCCGTCAAACGCGATCGGTGTACGTGTTAGGCCAGTGATGTCCTCACCCGCAATGGCTTGCGGGGTGAAGTTGGTCACCTGGGTAAACGCATGAGCGCCACTCGCGGAATAGAGCACCTCATACTTATAGGACTGGCCCTGGGTGATGGTACCATCTACGTGTTGCAACGGCGTAGCCAGATCGCCCTTAGCAGTGGAGAAAGTCAAGGTGAGTGGTCCAGCCCCAGTACCGATGACCTCAATACGGTACACTCCTTCTTTGGGTTGCTGCACCGAGAGAAATTTTTGCGGATCGCTTGGCGGCACCGTACCAGTCGGATCCCACCAGCCGCTCTGTTCATAATAGGAAACAGCCTTATCCTCCTGGATATTCACGTGTGTTGCTGGATCATAGCCAGTTCGGTGGCCATCCGGACTAAAAACGCGGAGTTCAATAGGAGATGGATCATCTTCCACGAGAAGCCAATCAGTAGCTGTGAAAGTTGGCCGAACTGTTATTATCTGAAAGACTCGCTGGTGCCAGGTTTCATCGCGGGATTGAGCGAAGGACCACCAGTTATCCCCAACTGGATTGAGGACGAGATATTGTTTCGTGGAAGGCTCCCATCCTACGACGATAGTAGCGTGATTACCCTTAAAATTTCCGCCGGAGTCGAATGTTCGTTCAATTGCCACGACCGGAGACCCCGCATCAAGTTCTCGAAAAAGCACATCATCCAGCTGGGCTAGAGAACCGGTGACGGTATTGACGGTAAGCCCTGTTGGCCCAAGAAAGCCGGGGCCACCACTATAAGCCGGTATAGCCACCCCGGAAAGGGTGTGAACCCGAATAAGTGTCCCACAACCAAAGACTGGTTTGTATCCCCAGTCTAGCGGGCGCGTCGGCTCATCACCGACCACAGGGGTTCTTCCATACTTCAGATAGTCATTCAAATAGACGGGATTAAAGGTGAGGCTTAGTTCCTGGGGCCCCACCATGATTGTGGGAAGCGTTGTCGGAAACCAAGGGATTGCGCCATGAGGGAATACATAAAACTTTAGAAGGCTTGCTAGAACACTTACGTAACAGCCACACTTATCCATGGTGTTTGGATTAGGTTCAAGGCCCGGTCCGACACTTCTTCCTTCCCATCGAAAGTCGTCCTGCCCTTGGAAC
>JAYVFX010000883.1:0-6512 GCA_043772795.1 Deltaproteobacteria bacterium | reverse complement strand
CAGGAGGCCGAATCCCTGCAAAGCCAGTTGGTGGCACAAAATCGGCCGAAGCATGACGAGAGCCTTGTCGAAATAGCGCGGAGAATTTTTCCGTCCAGTTTTCAATATCGTGGGCGACTTACGCCGGATCAGACAAGGGCAGTGACTGCCATGCGTGAAGCCCTTGCCGCACAAGGAGACCACTCGTGAGATACGGTGATGTTCGAGAAGAATGGCGGATCGGTGACATTGAAAGGAAAATTGATGCGGCTCCAAAGTCCCATGAAATTCATGCGCTCCGTAGCGATGTGGCTAGCCTGGAACGTACCGTGCAGGAGCTTCGCACCGATATTACTGAGCTTCGCGTTCAACTCTCAACGCTGCAAGACTACACAATCGCCCAACTGCAGCAAGACCTAAGGGCATTGCAATCTGCTGGAGACCCCTCATGACCACGAATCGTGATGAAGCCATGGCGAAGCTACAGGCATTTGCACGCGACATCATGGAGTGCTGGCCGGATGGCGATGTCGATGGTGGCTATCTGCAAGACGTGGCAGAGAAACGCGGACTTATTCTGCCAACAATTGCTTATGGTCCGTGCGGAGAGAATGCCTGTGCCTGTGCAGAGGTAGCCGACTTCCCGACGAAATGTTATCGCAGGACGCCGCTTCTGCTCGATGAAATTACCGAGCCTGCCACCGAAGAGAAGTCGCAAAGGGATACGGAACGTCTTGATTATGTCGAGCGGATTAGTGGGGGCGTGTACCGCGATAAGAAAAGACCGGAAGACTATCTAACTATTCGCGAGGCCATCGACGTGGATATCAGAGACAACCCGAATGGATACTCCTCATGACCACAACACGAGAACGCGAATTGCATCTCAATGACCAGAAGATAGCGGAGTTAAAGCGCATCCATAACGAGCAAGAGCATGTTCAGGAGATTGCTCACAAAAACAAGATCGAATCCCTGCAACCCCAGTTGGCGGCGACACAGAAGGATACGGAACAGCTTAGTTATATCGAGCGGGTTAGCGGAACTGTGGGCCGCGATAAGAAAGAACTGGAAAGGTTGGAGCAGCCGCCCGCAGAGACAACGACCGCACCTCACCTCGGATGGCTATGCCCTGCCTGTGGTCGGGGCAATGCTCCGTGGAATGTCACGTGTCCGTGCGGGCCTAAAGTCACAATAACTTACAGGTGCGGAGGCCCAGGGGCTGATGAAAGTTTTTGATAACGTACAGAGAAATTAAATGAGCTACGGATTAGGAGGGACAGGAATGAGTAAAGCGCGATTCGTTTGGTATCCTGTGCTTGCTTGGTATCATCAGGAGGCCCAATGGGTGTGGTTCAAATGGGTTCTCTTCAATTCAATGGAAGTAACCAATTACCTAACCAAGGCCACCGTAGTAGAGAAATGAGTTAAGGAATAGCAATGAGTCACGGATTTGGAAAGCTGAATGAGTATGTAGAGCGTGTTCACACGAACGCCAAGGCGAAAGGCTTCCATGAGCATAGGCCGGAATTTGGTAAGGTCGGGCAAGATACTTGGCATATCTTGTCTTGGCTCATGCTGGTTACTACCGAAGTAGCAGAGGCCGCAGAAGCGGTGCGAAATGGAGACAAAGAAAACTTCGCCGAGGAATTAGCAGACATCTGCATTCGTGTATTCGACTGCGCAGAAGCCCTCGGGATAAATCTCGAACAAGAAATAGTAAACAAAATGTCGAAAAACGAAGATCGCCCACATAAGCACGGAGGTAAGCTGGCATGAAAGCCCTCGACGACATCGTAAAGGAAGCGGCAGAGGAATTGCTATATGCTGAACTCAAGAGTCATGCCGTGTCCGAAGCGATTATCCGCGCCGCCATCGACGAGGCACTAGAACAAGTCGTGCCGATGGTAGTGGAGAGGTGTGCGGACAGATGTCAGCAGCACAAGGCACGTATGTTTGAGATCTGTGATTGGCCAGCCGGTCACTGCGCAGCGTTGCTTGAGCACACTATCCGCGCCATGCAAGCCGCACTGCTGACGGAATTTTCGCGCTGCGTGTTGCCCATCGTAAGCAACAAAATAAGGATAGCCCCAGATGACATCTGAAGTCCAAGCCCAAGTCCAAGCCCAAGTCCAAGTCCAAAAAGTGTTGCCTGATGAACAGGCTGCATATCGACAGATCGACGAGCATATCCACTATCTTTTGGTCGATATCTCTGCCGCTCGTGCTGATCGAGGGGTACCGCATAAGTGTGTCGCCGCAGAGGCCGCGCTGATCTTCTGTGCGGAGATCCTCAAGCAGGCGATTCATGAGGGCCATCGGCAATCTAAAGATTCCGATTCCGATTCCGATTCGGCTGTTGTCCCTGTCCAAGTCCCTGTTCCTGTTCCTGTTCCTGCTACTACGTACGCCAAAAGGAGGTTGTAATGGGTAATCCCAAACAGAGTATGTTGTATACCGCCGCCGCCGCATTGCTGTTTACTCCTGCCGCTGCCACCTTTAAGGCAATAGGGGCGATCGGCGGTCGCAAGTTTAATTTTGATCCTTCGCGTAAGCGTCGCAAGGACGGTGCTGGGATGACTGGAGGGCTGAAGAAGGGTCGTGTTACCCGTTCGATGGTTCTACGAGCCAATGCCAAGAAGCGAAATGTCGCCCGACATCGCACGGCCGTCAAGAGGGCCAGAGCCAGCCAACATGTGGGTTAGATTAGGAATCCTCCTGGCTACTGTTCTCCTGTTTACTATCCCCCTGTTCCAACAGGGAGTAGGACTAAAACGGGAGATACTGGACTCGGTCGAGCCCTATACTGAGTACTTTCATATGCATCGCCTGGCTAAGGAAGGGTGCGTACGAGGGTATCTCGGAGCTTGGATGGACTGTGAGTATCGGTTTCCTGATGGGACTTGGATCCTGAAGAGGTGCTACTGATGCATGAATACATGACATTGATGGGAGCGGAGCAAGTTGCTGCAGCTGGCTACTCCATGAGGGACACCGCGCAGGAGATGCATAGGGCCGTGTCTAGCCTAGATAAGGTATTGCAGTAGCACCAACGGTTTATGGATGACTGGCTACTCCGTCTGGAGAGAGTACTCGACGCTCATAAGCCAGTTGCTTGAACATCTTGGACTACTTTATAATAAGGATGTAAGCTAGAAAGTTAGCTAACCTGTGAGATTCCGGAGGCCGATATGGGTAAAGTAATCCATGTGGAGGAAGCCAAGACAACAATGTTTGTCGTCCACTACATCACGTACGATTCGGGCTTTATTAAAGTCCGGTCCACACCGCTATGATTCCCGGGATGACAGTTGGTGATGTGCTCGCCCACAAAGCTTCCTTCGAGGCTTGGAAGACTAAAGTGAGTCGCCGTATGTATCAGTTGTGTGGTATGGGGCCTGACGATCTTCCCGACTTCGAATACTGGATGGCGTGGAATAGCTGTGAGAGCCCTGAACAGACTGCTCGCGACGCTATCGCCTCAGCACGAGAGGAGTATTGATATGAAGGTCGGCGTTACAGGCACCCGCTCGGGGATCACGCCCCTCCAGAAGGCAGCGCTTGAGAGTCTGCTTCACGAGTTGGCTCCTTCGGAACTCCACCACAGTGACTGTACAGGAGCAGACTATGCTTGCGCCAATCTAGCTAACTCGTGCTCGATCCGGACAGTTGCCCATCCAGGGGAAAGTCGCGGAATATATCGAGCCTACCATAAATCGACGGTTATTCTTCTGCCCCAGAATAACCTCGAGCGAAACCGATTGATTGTCCGATCTTGTGACCTTATGATCGCTCTTCTTGCTGGAGAAGGGGAGATATTGCGATCGGGGACGTGGATGACGATTCGGTATGCTCGCAAACTGTTGCGTCCGCTTATCATCATCTATCCCAGGGGGATTATTTCTCGGGAACGAACTGCCGAAGGAGGTTGTTGATATGGCTATTGTCAGGAGCGCTACGATCATTTCCGCCAATGGGAAGAAGGTGGAACTCGACCACAAGCCCACGCTCGAGGAAGCCCAGAGGATAGTCGGTGGGTATGTTGAAGTCGCCCACGGACGAGATCAACATGGAGCCTTCCAGCTCCTCGTCAACGAAGATGGCTGGCCACTTCGGTTACCGTTCAACCAGGCTGCTACCGAGTGCTACAAAGTTTCGGAGATCGCCGGCGACGTCATTCTGTTGCGTGGCTGGAGGTTCAGCTAATGATTACAGCACTGCAAGGTTCTAAGCTCAGGGCGGCTACGAAGCTCCGGCGTCGTGTACTGGAAACCCTTCTTGGCAAGGAGGACTTGATATGAGCGATATGATCCGCCGAATACTAGAATGGTTCCGTAGCCTCGGCCTCGGTCCCAGTCTCGGCCTAAAGGGCGAGATCTGTATTGACGGTGACGGGAAAGGAAATGGAGACGATATGAGCGACATGTTCGACGATGATGGCCTTCAAGACATGATCGACCGCCAGATGAGGGAGGCTCGTCGCCCTCGGAGGATTGATCCCTCAGATGGATGGCGGAATACCCTTTGGACTACTCGCACTGGTGAGAAGATTCGGATCCGCGATATGGAGGATACCCACCTCCGGAACACTATCGTCTACCTCCTTCGAAGGGCTGATGGGCAGTTCAACGAGATCGTGAGTAATCCGCCTACCACCCAAAGCGAGATGACTCAGTACTATGCTGATCAACAATACGACCATTTGATGGCTAGCGGGGCCGAAGCCCTTCTCCCTCCTGTGTACCCCCTTCTCGTGGAGGAACTCGAGCTCCGAGCCTCGTCTCCGACACCCGCCGCTGCCTGGGTCTCTTCTCCTTCCTCTTCTCCGCTCGTTGTCGTACTCCCCTCAGGAAAGGTGCTCAAATGCTGACTCCGACGCTGATATCTCTACCGCTAGTTCTAGCCTTAGGCCTGAGAAGGACGGACTGGTCCCTGTGGTTCTTCTTTGGGTTGTTTCTCTGGCTTTGTTGGATGCTCGGATCGGTCCTCGTAGCTGCTTCTCTGTTCGTTGACGCCACTGCCGCCACTGCTACTGCTAACGCAGTTGCTGACCCCGTGTTCGCTTGGGTCGTTCTGCATCCGACCCCACATCTACTGTCGACCCCATGAAGCCCTTTTCGGAAGCGGTTTTGGACATCCTTGTAGCTGGGGCTGGTTTGGTATGTGTGGTGGTGGCCCTTTGGCTTCTTGTCCAGTCCGTCATTGGGGCGTCGATTATAGCCCATGTTGGTTCCTAGTCTCCTATCCTCCTATCCTCCTATCCTCCTGGCACTGCACCCTTGATTGTTGCTGCTGCTGCTGCTGTCCCAGGGAAATAAGCCTTTCACCGGCATCACATCACATCACATCACATCACATCGCATCGCATAAATTGACGGTCTGTAGAATAGGAGTACGAAATGGGATATCAACCTAGCTTATTCAAGTACATTGAGGGTCAAAACTACCTCGATATGCAAAAGGCTATGCATCGAGTTCTTACCGAGCAGGGTCTCGATGAGATCCCTTGGTCTATTAGTCGACTTCATGGGGTGTCTCTCGAGCCTTGGACTATAAGGGGTAAGCCCCAATCTGTGCAGCACCAGATCATTACAATGGGAGTTGGGCGGCTCAGGGAGATGCAAGTAATAACTAAAGTTGGTCGGTTGTATCAGTGGACCGATACCATAATCGATAGGACTGAATCTGGGCTGGAAGGGAAATTAATAGACCTAGATCTAATCCCCTTAATGGATCCGTGTGCGGACGATCAAACGAAGTAACCAAGTAACGAGAACGGTTTGTTTTTAACTTGTTGATTCTTTAGGGCATTAGTACTTTAGTAGTTTGACTCACAGATCTATTAAGTGGTTTGAAAGTCGAGTACTATTTGAATTCACAATTATGTACGGTCTTTGAAAATTGATTGTGAAAATTGTGTATTTTCAACCGTAACAATACGAAGTAAAGTCAACTAGTAAAAATGCCCTATAAAATCAACAAGTTACAGAATTTCGGTCTTTTACTTCCTTTTTTGGAAGTAAAAACACCTGCCGGAACGATCGCATTTGCAGTAAGACTAACATCTTTAATTTGCGCTGATAGGACATGTCATCCCCTGCCCAAATAAAAACCGTCGATCTTTCGACCGACGGTTCGGTACTGCCTGCTGTTGTTATCCCTTGACGCGGATTTCCAGTTCGATCTCCGCCGGTGCGGGGGCCCCTAGGAACGCCGATTTCTTGATGTACTGGCTGCTCACGACCGCCGTGGATCTCCTGTCCTCGTCGACCTCATAGAAATACGTCCCTGCGGTCGACTTCTTGTACTTCAGGCCCGTCTGGATGATCGGTGCCGCTTTGGTTTCGTTTGGCATGATTTGGTTCTCCTTGATGTTACTGCGGTGGATCCCAGGGGCGGATGCCCCCGGGTGCTGCTTGTTACCTGATCCAGACGATGAACGCCATTACCAGGATCAGACCGAAGATCGCTCCGGCTAGAAGCGCCTTCATTGGTTACGCCGCGACTTGGGACTTCACTTCCTCGGTTGCGGC
>JAYVFX010000882.1:0-4875 GCA_043772795.1 Deltaproteobacteria bacterium | reverse complement strand
TTTCCAATATCTGGGCAATCTGTTGGTGATATTGCTGTCGCGTGCTCTTGAGCAATGACTGATAGGCCGTGTCTTGAATCAGCGCATGCTTAAAGAGATAGTGCGCCTGCGGCAAGAGTCCGCGCTGGTACACCAACTCCGCTGCGACCAACTGCTTCAACCCCTGCTGTAACATTTCTTCGTCGAGGAGGGAGATCCCCTGCAGGAGCTCATAGCTAAACTCCCGTCCGATGGTAGCGCCCAGTTGGGCGACCTCTTTGGCTGTGCCAAGTCGATCCAAGCGGGCCATTAAGGAATCATGCAACGTGGCGGGAATGGCAAGTGTTTGTAAGGACGCATGGCCGTGCGCCCGTACGGATTCCACCATTGTCTTGGTCAACTCTTCGACAAATAAAGGCACGCCATCGGTCTTGGCTACAATTTGCTGTACCACCTTAGACGGTAGAGATTCACCATCTATGACTTTCGCGACCATCTCCTCAACCTGCTGGTGCCCTAAGCGGCTCAGCGTGAGCTGGCTGAGATGCGAGCGGTTACCCCAGGGTGGCAAGAACTCGGGTCGAAAAGTCAGCAGTACCAACAGCCGCGTCGTGGGCACTTGGTCAAGAAAGAGCGTGAGCACCTCTAGTGTGGAAGGGTCCGCCCAGTGTAGATCTTCCCAGGCACAGTACACGGCAGCCTTCTCTGCTTCCTCGGCTAACCACGCCACTAATGCAGTCTGCGTTTTCTCCTTCTGCTTTTGGGGACTTCCGGTAATTGGCGGAGAGCCCGCGGGATGTGGGAGCGACAACAGAGCAGCCAACAAGGGCACCGTGTCGGCCTGGGGGAAACGATAATGGCCGAGCGTGTGCTGGAGTTTCTCCAGCTTTGTGGCAGACGCATCCTCGCGCGCAAACTGGAGCAGATGCTGCAGGTGATCGATTATCGGATAGAGGGCACTGTTCCGGTGATACGGCGAGCAGTGAAACTCAATGCGCATCACTCCTTCGTGCGCAAGCTGTTCTTTGAGTTCCTGCACCAGACGGGATTTGCCAATCCCCGGCTCACCGCTCACCAGTACCACCTGGCCGTCGCCAGCTTTGGCGTGCTCCCAGCGCCGTTGCAACAGTGTAAGTTCTTCGGCTCGGCCTACCAGCGGCGTCAAGCCCGTTTGTACCGACACGTCAAAGCGACTCTGCGCCACGCCTGCACCGTGTACCCGATACAGCTCCATAGGAACCGAGACGTTCTTGAGCGCCTGAGGCCCCGAGGCCTCGCACGCAAAGAGGCCTTGCACCAAACTATACGTTGCCTGGCTGATCATCACGGTGTTGGGCTCCGCTTCGCCTTGCACCCGCGCGGCCAGGTTGGGCGTCTCGCCTAACGCCAGCCGCTCAGTGCGCGCTCCCGCACCAATCTCCCCAACCACCACAGGCCCGGTGTGAATGCCAATGCGCACTTGTAACGGCGGCGTCCCCTCCAACTGGTCCACGGCCGCTATGATCTCCAGGCCGCTCCGTACGGCGCGCACCGCATCATCATCATGGGCGGACGGATAGCCAAAGTAGACCAGCACCCCATCACCCAGATACTGGGCAATATGGCCCTCGTAGCGCGCGATGATGTGGTGACACGCGGCCTGATAGGCCACCACCCGGGCATGATAGTCTTCGGGGTCCAGCTGTTGCGAGAGCATCGTAGACCCCACTAGGTCAATAAACATAACCGTTAGTTGGCGACGCTCGCCTTCGATGCGTGAAGCAGGAAGCGCGGTGCGTGGTGTATCAGAGGGCTGAGTGCTAGGGGCCAGGGGTTGGGACCCTGAAGTCGGAAACTTGGAGTCTGAAACTGGAGCGGTGTCAATCACGACCGGGGCGATAAAGCGATACCCCCGCCGGTGCACGGTCTCGACAAACCGTGGCGTCTGCGCTTTCTCGCCCAACGCCCGGCAAATCGCGCCAATGCAAACTGTCAGGGCAGCCTCGCCTACGACGGTCCCGGGCCACAGAGCTTGCAAGAATTCCTCTTTCGGCACTAATCGCCCAGGGTGTTCCACGAGATAACGCAACACGGCAAAGGCTTTCGGGGTGAGCGGCAACACCTCCTGCCCGCGTCGCAGGCACTCGTTAGCCGGGTCCACACAAAAGTCACCGAACGAGAGGGGAGACAGAGTCATTGGGGAATCCATGGGGGGGTCTCTTCGAGAAATTTTCGAGTTTTATTCGAGTTTGCTTAGGACTTTCCGCTCTTCCGTGCGCTAGTGTTCTTTCACAAAAGAGCCCACGAGGCAAGCAAAACAAAGAAGGAGGTGATGTCCCTTGAGCTTCGAAGTGCTTCTTGAATAGCGAAGATAGTTACCGAAACGGAGAGGTCGGTTCAACTCAACACCAGAAAGGATATTTGTATGAAAAAGTTTCTCTACTCACTTAGCTTAGGACTCGTCTCGCTCCTTATCTTGGGTACATCAGCCAGCCGCACGCACGCCGAGAATAAAAAAAGTCCGCTCCGAGGAGACTGGAGTTTCAGCGAGTTTGTTCCTGCGACTCCAGCCTTCGGGACGCCGACTCCAATTCCTACTACCTCTGCCGGCTGGTTGTCCATAGACGAAAACACTCATTTTACCGGGCATACGGTGGTCAACACCGGCCTGGACGCTCCGCTGGGACCGGTGCTCGAACTTGACCTGACCGGGAGCTGTACGGTGCGCCAGGCAGACCTCAAGACTGGCATGGATTGTACGATTGAAGTCCCAGCGATTTCTGCTTCACTCGGACTGTTCTGTGTGCCAATGGCAGGCCGCGGAGCGTGTTTTGACGAATTCCGCTGCGTCAGAACGACCGCACCAGGAGTGTTGTTAATCGAGTTCAAGCGACAGAGTTCCGGCACGTGCCACTGAGGAGCCTGACGTCATGGGGAGGCTGCGCTTGCAAAGCCTCGTGCTTTCATTGCGAGTCCCCCCTGGCGCGGGGCGCTAAGGTCAGAAGCAGAAACAAGTGAACATCCTTATCCGTCATTCGTGCGCGACCCGGAATCCAGTGTTTACTCCTGGCTTCCGTGCTGCTCCATGTAGGCTACGAGGCTAAGGGGCAAAAAACCATCGGTGAATGTCACCGGCCGCGATTGAGATTCTCTCGCACCCATTCACGCACCTTGCGGAGCCAGGCCGTCTGTTTCAATTGCAAGTTGGTTTCGACAAAATGACCAAGGATCTCACCGCTCACCCCTGGCAACGCTGCGCTCGTCGCTACCTCAGCATAGGTATTTCCGATGAGCGTAAGAACCGTGACCCGCATACCGTCATAACGCCACACTTCAGGAACTCCGAGTGTCGCGAAAAGAGGCAATTTGTTAAGCGAAAGACTGGTCACATCGATCTCGATCACTAAATCTGGAGGTGGGTCGGTGGCAAGAGCAATCGCGCGTTTCCCTCTGACCAGTGACTCATGCTGAATATAAAAGCAGGCGTCCGGTTCAAAGCCTCGGTCCACATCTGCACGCCGCAAGGTCGTCGAGCCAAACCCACGCACGTCAATATTCAACTCTTCCGCTAAGACCTCGACCAGGGTCTCCAGTGCATGCTTGATCGCCTCGTGTTCTGCAGAGAGCACCATAATTTCCAGCCTTCCTTGATCGTAGGTAAAATGCGTGCCGCTGCTCTCGTTGTGCTCAGCGAGTAAGCGCTCATACGTTTCCCAACTAATTCCCTCCAAGATGACGCACCGCACTGCTCCTGGTACTGAAGAAACTGTTGCCCTAGATGTGCTTGGGTCTATGTGGGTCTGCATACATACTCCCTTCAAGGCACGCAATACTCACCGTCGGTTCCTACCGACTCGCCGCTTCTTTCAACGGCGACTGCTCACCAGTTGTGTGGGCGTCACTCCACGGCACCCAATCCCCAAGATCCATGAGTCGCCGGAGCGAGGCTTCAACCGTCGGCAGGGACCAGTCGTTAAAGCCGATGTGATGATGCACGATGCGTCCCTGGCGGTCGATAATGAACGTCTCTGGGTAGCCGGTGACTCCGTATTTACGTCCCACCTCTCCGTTCACATCCAGTACAATAGGAAAGGTAAATCCGCTTTCTTGCATATAGGGAAGGACGGTACTCTTGCCATCAACATCCTGACTTGCCGCCAGCATAACGAAATCCGTCCCTTTGAAACGACGATAGAGCGTTTCCATCGTCGGCATTTCTTTGCGACAGGGTGGGCACCAGGTGGTCCACACATTCAGCATCACGATCTTTCCCTTGAGCTGGGACAGACGCACCACTTGTCCTTGCGGGTCAGGCAAAACGAATTCTGGTGCCAGTTTGCTCCCTTCAGATGGGGAGCGCGCACGCGTTGCTAAGAAGCCAAAGGCAATGACGATCAACCCGAGGACTAGCCACTTTTTCACTGCGATTTCTCCCGTGCTACCCGCGGGATTTTCGGCAATGGCTTTGTTTCGGCGGCTGGAGGTTCGCGTCGCGTCAGCATCGCAGCACCAATCGTCATGATGATTAGACTGATCATCTGTGCTTCAGAAAGCCCGAAGGCCAATGGCGGATTGATGCGCACAAACTCGATCACAAAACGTGCAATACTCGATAACAGCAGATACCCCCAAAACAACGAGCCTACAGGTCGCGGGGTAGCACGGAGACTCCATAACACGGCAAACACGAGTGTGTAAGCGATTGTCTCGTATAGCGCCGAGGGGTGGACACGAACCCCTGGCGGATAGTCCCAACCAATGATCGCATTGGTGTAGGCCACTCCCCAGGGGAGCGTCGTCGGCGGTCCCCAGTCTCCATCACCGGCAAGATGACAACCGATGCGGCCAATCCCATGCCCCAGGGCAATGGCTGGTGCGACCGCATCCATAATTTCTAACCATAAAAAGCCATAGCGA
>JAYVFX010000881.1:0-4119 GCA_043772795.1 Deltaproteobacteria bacterium | reverse complement strand
GGTCGCAACTCTGCTTCTGGGACCTATGGCTTTTTCAAGGAACACGCGCTTTGTAATGGTGACTATAAAGACACCGTGAAAGAGCAACCTGGTTCAGCCTCAGTCGTGCAAGGTGTCAGCGAAGACAAGAACGGCGCGGGTTATAGTGGCATTGGCTACACCACGTCTGGTGTCCGCGCAGTATCACTAGCCGCTAAGCAAGGCGACCAGTACTTCGCAGCTAACTATGAGAACGTCATCGCTGGCAAGTATCCGATGAGTCGCTTCCTACTGTTGTACATTAACCGGGCACCGGGACAGGCGCCCGATCCTCTTATCAGCGAGTTTGCCAAGTTCATCTTTAGCAAAGAAGGACAAGAAGTCATCATTAAGGACGGCTACTATCCCCTGCCTGCCTCGGTTGTAAACGAAGAGCTAAAGAAATTGCAGTAATGCGTTCTCAGCGTAGGGGCACGGCGGTGCCGTGCCCCTACCATGACAATACATGATTCCTTTTCGAGAACCCTATGGACGAAATTCCACAACAAGAAAAAGCATGGCAGGAAGTCTCACGTGCGTCGGTCAATGTCCGCTTATCAACCACGGAGGATAAAGCACGGCTGCGACGCAAGAAGCTCGCAGACAAGGCGGCAGATTACGTTATCACCGCTGGTGGGATTGCGGTCATTCTGAGTATCGTTGCCATTCTCTTTGTCATTGTTGCGGAAACTCTGCCATTGTGGAAATTACCAACGGCGACTCCGGTAGCCACACTCAACCTGAGTCAATCGACACCACGATCGTCTGAGACGCCCACTCCAAGTGCAGCAACATCACCTGGGAAGCTGCTCGCTTTCGGCGTTGATGAATATCAAGCAATGGCTTACGTGCTCCGAGACAACGGCACACTTGATTTTCTGTCTTTGCCAAACAATCAGCTCCTGCAACGCTACGAAGTTAAAGGGCTCCAGGGGCAACAGGCCACAGCCGCATATCGCGATGGCCTGTCGCACGTTATCGTTATCGGCACTGCCAATGGAAGTGTGATTCCGTTGCGCCTCAGTTTTTCGACACAGTCTCAAGCAGGTAAACGCGTAGTCGTTCCTGAGGTCAAAGAAGGAAAAGCGATCCAAATTGATCTAGAGGGTAGGGCGATCACGCAGCTAGTGCATCGCGAAGAAGAAGGAAAAGTCGCCACAGCCGCACTGCTTGGCCCACGCACTCTCATCTTCTTGGCGCAGGAAGAAAAGACTTCGCTCCTAGGAGAATCCAGCGTTGAAGAGCTGCGGTCGGATCTCTCTTCCACGCTGAAAGCCGATGTTGCGGCGCTGGCCTTAGACAAATATCGCGTGAACCTCATAGCCGGTACTACGACCGGCGACTTGTATCACTGGGACCTCACTGATCCGGCGACGCCGCAATTTACCGAGACCTATGCAGCAAGCTCACAGCCTGGAGCCGGAGTCACAGCGCTAGGATGGTTGCTCGGTGATCGATCACTCCTTGTGGGTGATACCGCTGGCGGCATAAGTGTGTGGTTTCAAATCCGTGACCCGAACGATTCGGCAAAGACTCCGTATCATCGTGTACACACCTTGCGTTCGCATCCGGCAATGGTCACGGCACTCACGCCTTCGCCGCGCGATAAAGGCTTCCTGTCAGCTGATGCGCAAGGCAATGTTTTCCTGCATCATTCCACGTCTGAGCAAACCCTGCTCACCCTGCGAACCGACAACAGCCCGGTTCACCTCGCTAGCTTCACTCCAAAAGCCGATGGAATCTTTGCCTTCACCGGTGACGGGAAACTTTTCGACTGGTCCCTCCATAATCCACATCCAGAAATCAACCTGAGAACGCTGTTCGGTAAAGTTTGGTACGAAGGCTATGACAAGCCAGAGTACACCTGGCAGTCGAGTAGCGGCAGTGATGAGTTTGAGCCGAAATTTAGCCTCGTACCGCTTGCCTACGGCACCCTCAAAGGGACGTTTTACGCTCTCTTGTTAGCAGTACCGATCAGTATCTGCGCAGCACTCTACACCTCGCAGTTTTTGCATCCGAGCCTGCGGAACATAATCAAACCAACTGTAGAAGTAATGGCTGCCCTGCCAAGTGTCGTTCTGGGGTTCTTTGCTGGGTTATGGCTTGCCCCGCGGGTCGAGAAACTGGTGCCGGGCATTATGCTGATGTTGATCGCCCTTCCCCTCGTAACATTGGCCGCAGCGTTTGCCTGGCGCTTAGTCCCACTCCCGACCCGCAGCCGTTTCAAACCCGGCGTCGAGATCTTTTTGCTCGTACCACTTTTAGTACTGACAGTCGCGGCTTGCACCTATGCCAATGGCTGGCTCGAAGCGACGTTTTTCAACGGCAGTTTTCCCCAATGGCTCTATGACACCACTGGCGTTCGGTACGATCCCCGCAACTCACTGGTGGTTGGCTTTGCGATGGGATTCGCGGTGATTCCGATTATTTACACTATTTGTGAAGACGCATTTTCCAATGTTCCGCAACACTTAGTGTCGGGCTCCTTAGCTCTTGGGGCGAATCGCTGGCAGACTGCCTTGCGCGTCGTGCTGCCGACAGCAAGTCCGGGGGTGTTCTCGGCGATTATGATCGGGTTTGGTCGAGCAGTCGGAGAGACCATGATCGTGCTGATGGCGACCGGGAATACGCCGGTCATGGACTTCAGCGCATTCAGCGGTTTTCGTGCGCTCTCAGCAAACATTGCGGTGGAAATCCCTGAGGCACCAGAAGGAGGGACGCTCTATCGCGTCCTGTTCTTAGGTGCATTCCTATTGTTCATGCTGACGTTTCTCGTTAATACCGCGGCAGAGTTGGTTCGTCAGCGGCTGCGAGAACGGTATAGTCGGATCTAGGAAGTCTACGAGTCTACGAGTCTGAGAGTCTAGGTCAGCAAGCATTAATAACTTCCTTGTTTTGAGGTGCTTAAGGTACGCTGGAATAAGTCCATTCCCCTGCTCTCAATCCGGAAGTTATTGTTGCTTAACGCCTAGAAGTCTCACAGTTGGACAAATGAACTATGTTTAAAAATTTCTGGCGCAGCGGCGACCCTCTTGTTTGGCTCACTGGTGGTGCTCTGGCCTTTAGCCTCATCATGATCATTTCCCTGATTGTGGTGGTCGCAAGCAACGCGCTCGGCTTCTTCTGGCCAGACCGTCTCATCTTAGCCAAGCTGAAAGATGGCGGCGAACTCCTCGGACAAATTCGTGGACACGAGGAGATTCCACAGTCAGCCTCTGAAAAAGGTACGCCGCAGTATCGTACTCAGTTTCAGGTCGCCAATCGCGATTTGTACGGGTCTGACTTTCGTTGGGTAAATGATGATGAAATTATTGCACAGAGTCATCCCGCCGACGCCGTGTACTTTGAGCGTTGGGAATGGGGCCCGCTCTTCGGTACGCTCAAGCAGATTACCCAAGATGGTCAGGTGGTCGCTGCAGGACCACAGCAAAGCCGGCAGAAGTTCCAAGAAGTGCATACACGTACCCAAGAGATGCTCGACCGTACCCACACGATTGAACGGACGGAGATAGGTGACATTAACTACAACCTGGAAAAATTGCGCCTCGCAATAAAAGGTATCCGGGAGACGGAACAAAATCAGGGTCACAGCGCGGGAAAAGTGACGGAACTTGAGAGAGAGATGGCTGAATGGCAGCAACGCTATCAAGAAAAGTCCACCGAGTTGCAGAAACTCGCGGCCGAAAATGCGCGCTATCGGATCGTGGTCCAGGCCGCTGGCGGGCGCGAAAAAGACATGCCGATCGCCAGCGTCGTACGTGCTTTTTTTCCCAATCAGATGAGCTGGAGTCAACGCTTCAATCTCTATTGCACGCGGATATCGGAGTTCATCTGGGAGGAGCCACGCGAATCCAACACCGAGGGCGGCATCTTCCCCGCCATCTTCGGCACGGTGATGATGGTATTGCTCATGAGCATCATCGTTGTTCCTTTCGGTGTCGTTGCTGCGCTTTACTTGCGTGAATATGCGAAACAAGGACCGCTAGTCCGTGCGGTGCGTATTGCCGTCAACAACCTTGCCGGTGTTCCTTCCATCGTCTTCGGCGTATTTGGTCTGGGGTTCTTCATTTATCTGCTGGGTGGCAGCATCGACCGTTTGTT
>JAYVFX010000880.1:0-3096 GCA_043772795.1 Deltaproteobacteria bacterium | reverse complement strand
GTGCATCTTCTGCACGTCTCAGAACTTCGCTCCCTCTCTCTCCCTTGCGCAATACCTCCCTCTCACGGAAAATATCGCTCCCTAGCTTTCAAAGAACTTACTAGCCACGGGCACTTGTTTCTAGCGTTTATCTCTTTCGTGGGAAAGGGATTACTAAGGAGAGTGTTCTCCTTGCTGCTAGTCTCGTTTTTCTCTGCGGTGACAGCTTCTTCAAATCCGGAGGAAGTGATGCCCGCTGGTCTTCAGCAGAACTCGTGGCTGGTCTGCCATACTTAAATCTGTCGCGTTCTTTTGTCAAGGAGGTGCTGCATTCCTCTTTGTGTTGCTGTTTCTCTTGCACAGCAGGGGGCAAAAGGAGTAAGAAAAGAAAACTGTTCAGAGTATGAAGCCTCTTTGTTGATTATGTAAATCTCTAGCTAAAGGAAAAGGAGGATTAGATATGCATCTGATGTCATTCTCCGAACGTGCATATATTCACGTTCCGGAAGATGCGGTGCTCGAAAATGGCAGTAGCTATTTCGGTGTGCCGAATACGCACTTTGACCCAACGAAGGGAAGTCGCCTCTTCAACGAATACCTTGATGAGCGCGTCTATGCTGAGGAGCTTGGATTCGACGGCGTGATGCTCAATGAACATCACCAGACCCCGTTTTGCATGGGCTCTGTGATGGATGTTGAAGCAGCAATTCTCGCGCGTATCACTAAGAGAGTGAAGATCGTTCTGCTCGGCAATCCTCTGCCGGTTGGCGATCCCTTACGCTTGGCCGAAGAGCTGGCAACGATCGACCTCATCTCTGGTGGTCGCTTAGTGCCAGGCTGGGTGCGCGGTGCAGGCAGTGAACAGCTTGCCAATAATATTAACCCAGCATTTAATCGAGAGCGCTTCAATGAGGCCCACGATTTCATTATCCAAGCCTGGACGAAGCCAGGTCCGTGGCGCTACGAAGGGAAACACTATCACTATCGGTTTGTGAATCCTTGGGTGCTGCCGTTGCAAAAGCCCGTACCGCAGATCTGGATTCCAGGTCTCATCAGCCCGGAAACGGTGATCTGGTGCGCAAAGCATCGGTACCCCTATGTCGCTCTGGGAACCCAAATCGAGGCGACGGTTGAAATGGCGAACCTCTACGCTGATGTTGCGGCTCAAGAAGGGTATCAAGCTGGGCCAGAGAATTTTGGGTACCTCCAAAACGTGTGTGTCGCTGAAACAGAAGAGAAAGCACAAGAACTTGCGAGAGGGTTCGTGTTTGGTGGTGGTTTTGGTTCCTTCGCGCGTGCGGAATGGATGTTCCCTCCAGGTTACAACTCGAAAGAAGCAACCAAACGCTTGGCGAAAGCGTTCGCAGACCCTCGGACCGGAGCAGAAGTCATCCGCTATTCCCAGGGGGCCGTTGATATCGCAGAAATCCGTCGCAGTATCAAGACCAACTTCAAAAATTCTTTGGACAGTGGTCTCATTATCGCTGGTACCCCAAAAACCGTGATTAAGCGTATTCGAACCATGCTAGAAACATTACGTCCTGGCATCTTCGGTATCTGGTATCACCATGGACCAATGACTTTTGAGGATCGTAAGACTTGTCTACGATTGCTCGGAACGGAAGTTCTTCCTGCTATGCGTGAGATGGCAAAAGAGTTCAATTTGCCTGGTCCGTTTGAGATGAAGCCTGGCTCGCGTCCTCTGCCTGCGTCGGGTAAGCGTGATCCAGTGGTCGGCCTCAACAAGGCGGCGTAAGTCTACTGAGAATACGCCTTCTACAAATGAACAGGGCAGCCCTAAAAGCTGCCCTGTTTTTGTTTCTGCGTCTGAGAAAGGGGCGTTCGGTGAACACCCCTCTATTCACTGGCTACTTACGCGGAGCGCAGAATCTGTCCCGCTCGTGCTTCGGTCGGTTTGCCGTGCTCATACAGCACGTGACCGTTCACGAGTGTAAAGCAAATACCTTGCGCCATTGCCACTAAACGGCGTCCGCCGCCAGGAAGGTCGTTACGCATTTCTGGGCGTTTGCTTGAACCAACTGTCTTGGGATCGAAGATGGTCACATCGGCGGCCAGACCAACTGACAGGCGGCCTCGGTCCCTCAAGTTGAAGAAGTCTGCCGGCTCAGAAGTGATCCGTTTCACTGCGTGTTCGAGGCTGATCGCGCCCTTGTCGCGTACCCACGTACCTAATAGATAAGTGCAATACCCAGCATCACACAACATATCGACGTGTGCACCACCATCGGACAGTCCAATCATAGTCCGCGAGTCAGTAATCAACTCAGGAATCCGTTTCTCGTCAGCATTGAAGATTTCCATGGTGAACTGAATGTTCAGCTTGTCTTCAATCGCCAGGTCGAGGAACGTATCGAGTGGATCTTTGCCGCGTTGTGCAGCGACATCCGCCACCGTCTTCCAGAGATATTTTTCCAACGCCGGGTTGGTGACTTCTTTGATGTTCAACCGACCCCACAATGTCTTGTCAGAAAAGATGCGCGGTTCCTGCAGCGCCTTACGGAACGCTTGGCGGAAGTCCGGCTGACGATACAGATCCATTTGTTTTTCGACTGATTGATTGAAAGCCGGTTTCCACGACGGCATGTTCGAGAAGATGAAGGGATTGCGTAAGTCAATCTGAATGATCAACGGTTTACACGTTACCTGCGGTACAGCACCGCGCTTCAGCAACGATTCAGTTTGTCGCAGTGTGTCCAAACAGGCCTCAGGCTTGTCATCCCGATTGAGCAGCGCCAACCAGGTCACGGGGCGGTTGCTTTCTGAGACGAGGAAATTCAACAAATCGAAATCACCTTCAGAGACAACACCAGGGGAATCGTTGAGTGCGAGTTCAATGACGCCTTTCCCTAGATCTCTGATAGTATTGCAGTAGGCTTTTAATTCATCACGGCTTGCGAGACGGCAGGCTAGTGGTCGTCCCTGATAACCAATGTGTTGCGGCCCATTGGTGGTCGAGAATCCCAACGCACCAGCCTGTACTGCCTCGCGCAACAGCGCTGCAATTTTCGTGGTCTCTTCCTTGGTAGCTGCCCGGTCCATTGACTCCTCGCCCATCACAAAGTGACGGAATGGTGTCAGTGGTGCCATGAAGCCGAC
>JAYVFX010000879.1:0-7881 GCA_043772795.1 Deltaproteobacteria bacterium | reverse complement strand
GTGCAAAGAACTCACCTCCATTTGCCTGATAGACACGAACCAAACAGAAATGTGTCGGAAGATTCACCAGTCTGTAGGGAAAATTTGTGATCAACCCGTAGAGAAAATCATCCAACGATTTCCAGTGCCGAAATTTTACAATCTGATGCTTCATCCAAAAGCGGAGGCACGCGAGATTTATTCAATCGCTGAAGCGCTCTCAGAAGGTGATGCGTATACGTTCTTTGAACGCAATGTTGTGGATTTCCTCCCTCGTGGTTCCTTACTCATCTGGCTCGATGGTTTCCTGACGACTCCTCCGTCTCCCATTGATCGCATGCTTGGACGGTTTACGAATTACATGCTCACTGCCGACAGAACGCCGCCAGATGTGAGCAGCAAGATACATCCGAAGGTCTTCGGTATGAACGAAGGGAAAGAGCCAACTCGGCATGGCGACTTCGCAAGGATTCTCAAGTTTTGGAAGAAAGAGTGTTGGAAAAACGGCACCGCTCCCAGCAACTGTCAACAACAATAGAGCGACAGAACAATGAAAAAGATTCACGTGTGTCTCCTTCTCCTGTTTATGCTTCAAGGTTGTACAGTGTATTACTACGACCCCAAAACAGGTGCAGAATACGTCTGGGGAATTGGTCATATGGCCATGAAAGCCACAGTCCCGCAAGAAGGCCATCGCGCGGTTGTCCGCCGCACGGATGTATTCGGCATTGCCACCGGCATAAGTGACGAAGGGGGATATCTGGCACTCGGCTGGGATGGCGTACAGCGAGTGAACATCCTCGACGCAAATACCGCAGTCAATCTGCAATGGTCCAATTGTGATCTTCTCAGTTTACGCGTCGGCTCACCTGCGCCGACGATTTCACACGACGCTCATGACACAACCAAGGAGGGAAAACCATGAAGATTGTTCGACGTATCTTATTTGTTACCGTCAGTGTATTTCTTAACGGATGCGGTGTTGGGTATAACTATACGTTATTCATGACCAAGTCGAACTTTGGTGTAGATATTGATTCAAAGCCGCCTACCGCAGAAGTCTCGCTCGCACGGAGAGAAGTCGTCATTGAACCAACTTTCGAAGGAGGCCAAACGTTGCCAGTATTTGCCGCCTTCAAAGCGAGAAACTCAGTCGCTACCTCGTTTCTTTTTGGTGTCGATTCGATGTTCGCAGGCGGAGCTGCCGCGGCAGTTCTCACAGACGGTACACTTAAAGAATCTAATGCCTGCAAAGACAAAGGAGGAGCAGGGATCCTTTGTTTAAGCCTGGAACCAAAAGGGGAAACACTCTGGGAGATGATCCCCTATCCGGTCAATCCATTTAACGAAAGTGGAATGACAATCCCATCCGCGGGAAAAATGAAGCCGTTTGTCTTTGCCACAGATACAACGTTTGGCTTGAAGGTAGCGTGGTCGGGAACGGCCGGACAATTTCCGGACTCGATCAAGGTCGGGTTCAATCGCAAGGAGTTTGCGTTTGCGCCGATTTTTGGCAAACAAGAGAAGGATGGAGCATTCCTTGTAGGAATGCCACCGTTTCTTGCGGGAGTCGATCAAAGTGTCATGGTGGGCTGGACCGCCCCTTTTACCCACGATGTTGACCATGTCCAATTCTTTGCGACAGGAGCAGCGGCAGTGAATCTTGCTCAAGATAAAAAGATCACAGACCGGAAGGACGACATGTTGAAGCTCCAAGTTCAGAATAGCAAGCCCGAATCCGGAGCTCAGGCTGACAAACCTAAGGCTGAGGAAGCAAAGAAGTAACCGGAATCTCCGTCACCATGAAATCGTAGCAATAATAAACGCTGCCTGCGTTGTCGTGAGCATATATCGTTATCTCAATCGACTGAACTACATTTATGTTCCGTTCGGTTTACAAAGGGGCAGAATGTCATGGAAAAACTCAGCGATCTCGTTCCGATTCCTCCAAAAGAAGTTATGAATCCCGGATTAAGTTCCGCAACCGAAGCGACCATGCTGAAAGCCTTGGGAACACCAGGAGAGCGTACCAAAGAGTGCTCTGAGCCAACAGGAAAAATTAAGAAGCGTATTGTTTTTGGCGTGCAAGTCGCGCCCCACGTAAAGGTCAGCGGTTTCGATTTCGCAGTTGAGTCGTTACGACAGCTTTTTGCTGAGGTACAGACAAAGCGGCCAGATGTGTTTGATGAGGTACGCACTGCAGGCATGCTCTGCGTTCGTCACCGTCGTGCTAATCCAAGTAAGTTTTCCAATCACAGTTGGGGAACTGCCATTGACCTTTTCTTTGGAAAAGGGGTTGTGCCGCAGGGGAAAAAAGTTGCGCACCGGGGCCTAGTCGTTCTTTTTCCGTTCTTTAACCAACGTGGCTGGTACTGGGGTGCTGAGTTCTCTGGTGACTCGGTAGACAGCATGCATTTTGAGCTGAGCGAAGAAACAATTCTCAAGATCACTTCCTAACCCACTGGCCGAGAGAGAACTAATGAAAGGACCAACCATGCCACCGCACCGCATCGAAGTTGTCTTCTTCGACATTGGCGAAACGCTCGGACGGTTAGATGAAGCAGGACATTTTGTGCCATTTCCTACGAGCCGTTCCCTGCTTGAAACCATGAAAAACGTGCTCGGCTTGCGTATTGGAGTGATTACCAACCTGCCTACAACTATGAACGATCAGCAAATCCAGCAGATGCTTGAAGATGCGGGACTCTTTACCTTTCTTGATCCGAATGGCCTAGTCACGAACCATCAAGCACAGGCAGATAAACCCAAGGCCAAAATTTACCGCTTCGCTGCGCAAAAGATGGGAGTTACGGTGCAACAGTGCCTCTTTATCGGAGAAAATGAGCAAGAAGTGCTCGGCGCAAAGAAAACCGGGATGAGTGCTATCCTCAAACCGCGCTCACCGCAATAACGGTAGCGCAAAACCTTGGCTTCACCACAACTCTCGCACCGGCAAGACAAATCTCGGCAACACTGGGTCACCGTTCACACTGAGAGGATCTTCCAGCATAGTCACCGGCTGACCTGATCGATATACGTAGACCCGCTTTTCAAATGGGTCGATCAGCCAGCCAAGTTGTGTACCGTTATCGAGGTACTCTTGCATCTTCTCGTGTAGATCTTTCAGGCGGTCACTCGGCGACCGCAATTCGACAACGAAGTCGGGGTAGAGCAACCCAAACCCTTGGCGTTGCTCCCACGCCAGCGTATCCCAGCGTTCCCACCGGACCCACGAGGCATCAGGCGAACGTTTGGCTCTATTCAGGAGGGTAAACATCGTCGAGGAGTCGAACACGATCCCCGTCCCATCAGCTTCTGTCCAGGTATCAAGGCGTCACGCAATCCTTATATTGCGCCATCCACTGTCCAATCCCGTTGGTAGCATAATTACTAACTCCTGTTGGGCGGTCAGCTCGATGCGAAGATCCGGATTCTCCTGACATAGGCGGACGAACTGATCCTCACTCAACTGGGTTTCGTGGAGATTAAGCTTCAATGGAAGGCGATATTCTTCGGCGAAGGCTAGCTGGGTCATGTCTGGCTCCTTGTTGCTTTCAAAAACCTAGTCCGTCATCAGGCCTTTTTCAATGTCATGCTTCCACTTTTGGCAGGCTTGCAAACCACGGCAACACAATCTGTTCGTTTATCTTGTAGGGATACGCGTGGCCCCAGTCGGGCAGTTCTCGGTACGTCACTTTGTAGCCGATGCGTTCGATAAGTTGACACGCTTGACGCGCAGTTTCGATGGGAAAGATCTTGTCGTGAGCACCGTGAACCACGAGGAGAGGCGTGTCGATTCCTTTTTTCTGACGTAGCAGCAGATCCATCATCGGATGAAAGTCTCCAGCAATTGGTGCAATACCTGCAAACAACTCAGCCGAAGCGAGGCCAAAAATGTATGAGAACGTCCCACCATCGGACAGACCGGAGAGATACACTCGCTTGCGATCGACGTTGTAGGTCTCGCACACCTCCGTCAGCATTGCTTGGATCGAGCGAATATCGAGTGGCGGCTGTAAAACTGACCACGTTGGTCCGATAGACTTTGGCGAGAGGAGTATGTAGCCATTGCTTTTTGCTGGTCGCAACCATGTCCAGATGTATTCATTCCCTTGTCCATAACCGCCGTGAAGGCAGACGATCACCGGCCAACTTTGTTGTGATGTGTATGTTTCTGGAACATACAGTGAATATTCATGATGAGTATCGGTCCGTCCTTTGTGGGTAAATCCGACCGGGACCGTCAGTCCAGGATCTCGCGTTTCTAATTGCTGCCACGACGGCAATGCCTCAGGCGTTACCCAATACTGTCTGAGCGTTGGTAGCTGAGCGCGGAGGTTGTATAGCAGATACAAGGCTTGGCACTGCGCCTGTCGGCTGCGTAGAAACCACTCGGCAAAGTTGCGTCCTGCTCCTTTCAGCAAGCTTGTATAGGCCTCGCTACAGCAGGAAAGCGCTTCGCAAAACTTCGCATGAAATGACTGATCCTCCTCCGAAGGCGTGAGTTTCGACATCGCTTCGGTAAGCGCAGGAAAGATATGTTCCGCCGCTGTTCGTATCCGTTCTTGCGCTTCGCGTTCACGACCGAAGTGAATCTCTTCCTGGATTTCTTCGAAGGTCCGCAGGAATGGGAGTCGTTGTTCTTCGGTCTTTTGTACAGTTGCCCAATACTGAGTGGTTATCGTATCCATTGTGTTTCTCCATTTTACCGTTTTGTCGTTTCCTCTTTTTCCCGTGCTTCCTACTCCCTAATTTTCACACTCATCTCTTCGCCCATACCAATCGACAAGAGTTGACTACGCACATTCGAATATGCACGGACATGTTCTTGATAGCGACGCATGACTTCCTGAAACGTCTCTGGATACGTGATATTGTCTGCAACAATGCAGCCACCTACCCGCAGCTTTGGCAGTAGCATATCGAAGTAAGCAATATAGTCATCTTTCCATGCATCAATGAATACCAAGTCAATTGACCCATTTAACTCACGGACGATTTGCTTTGCGTCACCAAAGCGGACCTCAACAACATCTGACAATCCGGCACGAGCAAGATTATCAGCGGCTTGTGTATGTTTGGCCTCAATCGCTTCCATACCAATCACATGGCCGCCGGTTGCACGTGCCGCTTCTCCTAACCATATCGCGGTATAGCCGATCGACGTGCCAACTTCGACGATCCTTGTTGCGCCCGTTGTCCGAATCAACAGATTCAAAAATCCGGCAGTCTCCGGCCCAGCCGCAAGCGCAAATTGATCCACGTCGATCGGTTTTCCAGAATTGAATTCTTCAGCTTCACGTTTCAGACGGTCATGAAGCCCATCCAATACGTCCTGCACTCGTTGTTTCATTCTCCGTACTCCTCACATTTTTCATTCTTCATTCTCAATTCATTATTCTTCCCTTACCGCATTCTTAACCGCTTCATAATCCTTGATCCATTTGACTGTGGCCACTGCAAACGTCGAGCAGCTGTAGTCTGATTCCTTCCCGCGGCCTCCAAGGCTTTGCGGATGCGTGCCCAAGTGAATACCTCAATTGCCGACGACAAAGATACGATTTGTCAATTTCGTCAACTATAAGGGTACCTATGGTGGTCCAGCATTCTTGGTGGCTAGGAGGTCTTATGTTAGTGTTCATGATGGCCATCCATCATCTACTTCTTGCCACCAATCGTTCGTCTCCCCCGCACCTGCCCACCGTCCCGTTTCTTCTTCTTATCGTGGCGTTTCTCGTTGCGCTCGGCAGCTGGATTTCCGCACTCAGAACCCGCTTTCGCAGGGAGCCGTAGTCCGATAAGAATCTCGGGTTATTGCAAACCGAGAAAATGTAAAAACTGTGCTGAAGGAAAAGGAAGAAACCACAACATTCGGACAATGGTTCAAACAGTAACGAGTAAGGAGTGAAGAAGTAGTGCGTAATGGGCAAAAATGAGACTTCTCCGTATTCGTGGCTTAGCACTCATTATTCAGAACTCTTCGTCAGAATGGCCTCCACCGCTTCCACCAACTCGCTTTCTCGACCGCCTGCGTAGCAACGGCGGGAATAGTGCTCACCACCGCTCCCTCGAAAGACACAACGATTTCTCCTACCTGCTGTCCGACAGTTAACGGAGCCCATACCCGTTCCGGCGTTTTGACCGTTACATTGACTTTCTTCTCATCCCCTTTTTTCAAGAGAATCTTCACATCTTGTTTTGCCGCAATCGCCACACGCTCGGCAACTCCGCCACGTACTTGGAGGTCTTTCCCTTCAAGGACAACATTACCTTGGACGGGAAGGAACATGCGATACGTCGCAAACCCGTAGTTCAACAGTTGGGCTGCACTGGTAAAGCAGTCCCCTTTTGTCGGAGTCCCCATAATGACAACAATGAGACGCAGGTCCCCTTGTTTCGCACTTCCCGTGACACAGAACCCAGCTTTATTATGAAATCCGGTCTTGATCCCGTCAGCACCAGGATAGCTTTTCAACAAGTGATTGGGGTTGACCAACGTAAACTGCCCTTCACGAAAGGGCTCCTGGCTTTTCGCCACCCATCCAGCCACTTGGGGAAATTTCAGGATCTCACGGCCTAACGTTGCGAGGTCAGCCGCACTCATGACATCGTCCTGTTGACCAGCGTCAGGAGGTAAGCCGTGTACACTCTGGAATCGCGTTTCTTTCAGACCCAGCTTGGCCGCGCGATCGTTCATCAGATCCACAAAAGCGCTGGCATACCCACCCACATATTCCGCCAGTGCCGCCGTCGCGTCATTAGCGGAGTGAATCATCATCGCTTTCATCAACTCTTCAACCGTCATCTTTTCGCCTTCTTTGAGAAACACCTGCGAACCGCCCATTTTTGACGCCCAACGTGACACCGTCACCACATCGCTCAACTTGATCGCACCGTCACGAACTTTCTCCATAACGATGAGGCTAGTCATCATCTTCACCATCGACGCAGGAGGTAACGGCAGGTGAGGATCTTTTTCAAATAAGACTTTGCCTGTCTCTGCCTCAATGAGAATAGCCGAAGTGTACTTCTCCGCCTGAGAGCCCGTCTTTCCTGTCGGTTTCGCTGCCGTTTGGTCCTGCGCGCGAGCCCGGAGCGGACCACAGAAAAGTGCGATCAGTACGACACCAAAAGTGAACACCGCCCGCGATTGCGGCAAAAAAGGCCTTTCCCACCAGACGAAGTGAGACCAGATACTAGATACGCTCCTCATACCCCATCCTCTCCTCATAACAATCTTTTCGCCGCGTCGAAGCTTCATCTTTGGGCAGACCCGCGCTACTGTCAAGTCGAAACCGTCGGGAACACCATTTCCTTCGCAGAGAGGTTTTCCAAGAGGGAACAATTCCCCAGAAGACAAAGGCCACAAGTGCGGCAGTGATGAACGTCCCGGTCAACCCAGCGAGCAGTTGCTGGTAGAAAAGTCGAGTCGGCGCTCCTGCAATTATCTTATGACACCGTACAGCTTCCCGAGCCTGATCAGAGATTGTCAGAACCTTGCTGAGTTTTCCGCAAATGTCTCGTT
Source organism: Deltaproteobacteria bacterium (assembly GCA_043772795.1). GTDB lineage: Bacteria > Desulfobacterota > Binatia > Bin18 > Bin18 > VGTJ01. The sequence goes on along the minus strand of JAYVFX010000879.1, from coordinate 377 downwards.
ACCTCCAAGTCAATAGCAAGACTGTCGGTAAGAGCAACTCCATACTGCTCTCGCGCCGTTCGTAGAGTCACGTAACCGTTCACCACATCTTGTCGGACCAGTTCAGGATCGCGCTCGAAGGGGGGAAAAAATCCACCGCCACCGGGCAAGCGAAGCGTCACTTTTTGTCCAGGTTGCAGTCGGTACTGTGCCTTCGGATGTGGGTGAGTCCCATCCGACAAAAAAAAGTCACCCAAGGCGCCATTTTCTCCACCGGTAAATCCCAAGGCCGGAAATTTTGTTCGATCATACATAGCCGAATGCACCACGGATTCGTTGGTACGAACAGAAAGAACCATTTCTTGTCCGAGTCCGCCCCGATACTTTCCTGGCCCGCC
>JAYVFX010000878.1:0-4033 GCA_043772795.1 Deltaproteobacteria bacterium | reverse complement strand
GACGAGTCGGATGTTGTTAATCTCATGGACTACGGATTGTCACTTGGACGGCGCTTTCGCTCGTTAAAACTCTGGATGGTAATTCGCGCCTATGGTCGCAATGGGTTGGCCCAGATTATCACTGGCCACATCAACGAAGCGCAGTGGCTCGCTGATCAGATCGACGCCGCTCCTGATTGGGAGCGACTCGCACCAGTACCGTTCTCAACCGTGTGCTTTCGCCACGTTCCGACCAAGCCGACCGATCTTGAGGCACACAACACCGCAATCATCGACACCGTCAACGCCAGCGGAAAAGCCTTCCTCTCTCACACCAAGTTAAATGGGCAGTACGCGATTCGGGTTGCGATTGGCAATCAAGCAACGACGCATGAGCATGTAGCGCGGGTGTGGGATTTGTTACAAGAGGCGGCAGCCGATCTACACATAAAACGTAAGGCGTAATCCGTAACCACCCCACTCCCCGTTACATTTTACGCTTTACGCATTACGTTTACGCATTACGTGTCCGGCCTAGTCCCTCTCTAGCCACACGTCCGGCATCGGATCGACACCGTGCCGAGCAAAGCTTGCATCAATCGTCTTCATGTCAGCCTCAGAGATTGACCAGTCCAATGCCCCAATATTGTCGTTGACCTCGCTAGGACTACGACAACCAACTAAGGCAGTGCTGATTACCGGATTGGACAACGTCCAACGCAAGGCAAGCTGCGGCAAACTCTTTTGATATGTCGCGGCCAACCCTTTCAGGTCCTCCACGACTTTGAGGTTCTTGGGAAAATATTCTGGTCCAAACAGATGCTGAAAGAGGTTAATCGCCCCCATACGCCCACGACGTCCCCGCCAGTCATCGCTGCCGAAATCAGTGGTTTCACTGAAGGTCCCGGTCAACAATCCATAGGCAAGCGAGCCATACGCCATGACCCCGATATTCTGCTCCTGACAATACGGAAAAATCTCCTTTTGCATGCGTTGGTCAAAGATATTCCAACAATACTGCGCGACATCGACCCGGCGGGTACGCATGCTGGTTTCGATCTGCTGGCGCCGGAAGTTGGAAATTCCTACGGCTCGCGCTTTTCCTTGTTTCACGATGTTGTCAAGCGCACGCATCGTCTCATCTAACGGTGTGTTCACATCCGGCCAGTGAACCATGTATACGTCTACATAATCAGTGTTGAGATTCTGGAGGCTTTTCTCGATTGAGGCCATCGCGCGCGCGCGGCCACTATCACGAAAATTCGGCGCCTCTTTATAACCGATGCCGAACTTCGTCACGACGACAGCATCTTTACGGCGAGCACCAAGTGCTTTTGCCAGCGATTTCTCCGACGCACCAAACCCGTATGCTTCTGCCGTATCAAAACACGTAACGCCAAGGTCTAACGCCCGATGCACGGCGTGAATGAACTGTACTTCTTCAATCGATCCATAGCCACCGCCGATTTCCCAGCATCCGAACCCGATGGCTGATACTTGTATTCCAGTCTTGCCAAATGCTCGATATTCCATATCGATACGCTCCTATCGTTGGACGTTCCGAAACACGGTCCAAGCCCATGCCTCTACGCCTGGCTGTCATTCTGAGTCCTTCGACTTTGTTCAGGATAATAGTGTCGCGTCGCCTGATTTAGTCCTTATAGTTTTCGTAAAAAATATAATTCGTCGAATAATCGCTAATTTCGAAGTACACCTTCTTCTCCCCGTTATCGACGATAAAGTTGAAATTTACATCGACGTAGCCATAGCCAAACCGATAAGGGCGAGGTGAGTTATCTTTGGTCCCGTGAGCCGTCGTTAATTTATCAATCTTAATAATGCGCATCGCGAGCTTATCGCCAGCATACACATCCAGCACTCCATCAGTTCCTGTCCAATTTTGAATTGAGCGTCCGAGTTCGTTTTGTGATTCCTGGGTGCAGCTTGAGAGTCCCGCTCCCAACAGCAGACCGACGGCAAGCAAACAAACTCTGACAATCGATAACACCATGTGTCTCTCCTCCTCTATCGGGATCCTATTTCAATTGTGGATTGAGCATTCTCCCCAATTGGCGTAGAAACGCTCCCCGTCGGGGCGTCTCTACAGGAAAATTCGCTACCTTCGGTACAATTCATTTAGGAAACCTCACTCTCGATCTCTGGTTCTGGCCTCGCTGCAACCGTAGCGCGCTCTGTTCGTAACATCAACTGAGTAGCGCAAGGACATGAGCCTGTTCACTAAATCGAACCACACGAGCGTGGCACAGTGCCGACCAAAATCCCCCCGCGCTCCGCGCGGCCCCTCCTTCGACAAGCTCAGGACAGGCTTTACGAAAGGGGGCGTTTTGTCCCCCCCTTTGACAAAGGGGGGCTAGGGGGGATTTCTCACTCGCAGTTACGAAGTGTACCAATGTCATGTGGTCCGATTTAGTCTCGTCTGGCGCGATAGCGCGGGAGTCGCTCTGTCGGGATTTTCCGTAGCGGAAGATAACGCTGATCTTTATCCGAGAGCGTTGGCGTCTGGACAGGCCAGGGAATCTGCAAATCAGGATCGCACCATAAGATACCACCTTCTGCCTGAGGAGCATAAAAATCCGTGCATTTGTACATCACGATCGCCGTCTCACTCGTCACACAGAATCCATGCGCAAAACCTTCTGGAATGTAGAGCTGACGCTTGTTCTCACTCGACAGCACCATCTCGCAGGAGTGGCCAAAGGTAGGTGAGCCGACACGAATATCAACCGCCACGTCAAATACTTCTCCCTGCACGACATACACGAGCTTGCCCTGCGCATGTGGGTACTGAAAGTGTAGTCCGCGGAGTGTCCCCTGCGAAGAACACGAGAGGTTATCCTGGACAAAGCGCGTGGGCAGTCCATACTCGCGATAGCGCTCTTCCTGCCAGGTTTCCAGGAAAAATCCACGAGTGTCCGCAAACACGCGCGGCTCAATCAGCACAACGCCCGGCAAGGGAGTGTTATTCACGTTCATAAGGGCACCCCCCCGTACGCAGCAAATCGAGCAAATACTGTCCATACCCACTTTTTTGTAACGGTCGGGCTAACGCTTCGAGTTGCTCTTTGCTAATGAAGCCCAAACTATAGGCGACTTCTTCAGGACAGGCGATTTTCAGGCCCTGGCGTTGTTCGATCGTCTCAATGAAATTGGCAGCCTGCAACAATGAGGTCGGCGTCCCGGTGTCTAACCACGCGACGCCGCGCCCGAGCCGCTCCACACGAAGCTTCCCTTGGTTCAGGTAGTAATTGTTCACGTCAGTAATTTCTAACTCTCCGCGCGCGGAGGGTCGCAACTGCGCCGCAATGTCGACAACTCGATTATCGTAGAAATAGAGCCCTGTCACTGCGTAATTTGAACGCGGATGGGTCGGTTTTTCTTCTATACCCACAACGTTTCCGTTGGCATCGAACGCCGCAACGCCGTACCGTTGTGGGTCGTGGACCCAATATCCGAACACCGTTGCGCCATCCTCGCATGTTCCAGCATGTCGTAACCGTTCCATGAGTCCCTGTCCGTAAAAAATGTTATCTCCAAGCACTAGAGCGCAGCCATCGCGTCCGATAAACTCGCGCCCGATGATGAACGCTTGCGCAAGGCCATCCGGGCTCGGCTGGACTGCATACTGGATGTGGATTCCCCACTGCGTTCCGTCTTTCAAAAGCGACTGGAAGACGTCACGATCCTGGAGCGTGGTGATCACGAGGATCTCACGAATGCCCGCCTCCATAAGTGTACAGAGAGGATAGTAGATTAATGGCTTATCGTAGACCGGCATCAATTGTTTACTCACCACGTGTGTGAGCGGATACAACCGCGTACCAGAGCCACCAGCAAGAAGGATTCCTTTGGTAATCACCTACGTATCCTCTCGGGAAGGGATAAATGGGTAAATGGGTAAAGAAGGAAAGAAGCGTCACGCAAAAGGAACCATTTCTCCGTTTCTCCATTTCTCCATTTCTCCGTTTCTCCTTATCCTTTATCCTCATTCTTACACTGCGCCGTATTTCTTGAACCATTCCTGTAGTCGCTTCCA
>JAYVFX010000877.1:0-2981 GCA_043772795.1 Deltaproteobacteria bacterium | reverse complement strand
CAGATGCGGTCCAATGAGTAAGAGAATGCCAAAGATTTGCCACACCCCAAGCAATTGGTAACCGTAAATTTGCAAGAGGGCTATCACAGCTAGCACAGGTGGGAGGAGTGTTGCGCCGTACCTAAGGAGGTGTGGACGTATCGTGAGTATTGACGGATACGTGACGGACGCTATTACTAGGTCCGGATCGTGAATTAAGGCGATGATAGTCTCGATCCTTAAAACGTAGAACGGAGCCATTCCGGCAGCAACCCAGAAGACTGCAAGCGAAAGCGCAATGGCTACGGGCTTGCCAACCAAGATCTCTGCGGGTCCAATAGGGGCCTTGATATCGCTGGGCGTACCGAAAGCTAACAGAAGAGTAAAGACCGATGCTCCAAACGCTATGGCTATGTAGCGCTGCGTTTGATTCAGGCTCTCTGTCAAGTTGCCGATGAGTATTTCCTTGGGTTCCAGCATTTCTCCCCCTATAACGTGTTAAGGGCCTAACGCCTGCCGTCTCGGGCCGCCGCCCAACTGTGTCCGTTCAGTTCGAGCAGAACCGCAAACGGGCGGCGGTCACGTGCACGGCGCTGGTTAGCCAGTTCTCTATTTCTCAGGGCAGTCCTCTCTGTCACACTCCTTCAATGACCCGTGCCCAATCATCTAAGGCGTCTTCATGTCCGGGCACCAGTTGAATCGTCAACTGATGATACCCAGCATCTCGCAACATGCGAATCCGCTCGCGCAACTCAGCGACCGTGCCCGTGAGAGTAATCTGCCGAATAAGGTCGCCGCTGATGAGATGTTCCTCTTCAGGCAACAACCACATCAAGTGGCCACGATAGAGTTGCATATACCGCGTGTCCTGCGGTTCATAGGCGTCATAGATCTGTTGATACTGAGCGGCCAGCGCACTGAGGGCGGACACGTCGTGGGCTCCCAGATCAATCCGTTCCCCGACATTAATCAGGTGTTGCAAGACGAGCGCGACATGGGGGCCTGCCTGTGCCTTCGCCCGCGGACTGTCGTAGGGTTCGTGCTCGGCTAGCACGCACCCCAACGTGAATCCTGTCGTGTAACAGGTTGTGGGCTCGCGTTGAGTGGCTTGCCATTTGGCACGCATATCTTTTAGGTCTGTCAGGGCGGCTGGCATCCCCGTCATGAAGTTAATCCAGCCCACCCCCAACTCGGCAGCGAGTTTCCGTGAGCGCGGGCCCATTGCCGACATATGCCATTGGATCGGGTCGTGTGTGTTGACCAAGCCGGGCACGGGGTGCATGAAGGTGATCTTGCGCCAGGCACCCTCAAACTCATATTCGACGACTTTGCCCGCAAGCAGCTCCCGCACGACTCGCATATACTCTCGCATGTCGGCCAGCTTCAGCGCACCAACACCCATCAAACTGCGGGCGGTGTTGCCTGTCCCGATGCCAAAATCGATGCGTCCCGGTGCCAGCTTGTTGAGTGAGGCCAAGCCGTCGGCCATGGTCGGGGCAATGCGGGTGGAAGGCACGGCGACGCCCATTCCGAGACGGATGCGGGAGGTCTTCATGGCTGCGGCCGCCATAGCGACAAAAATGTCGGCGACATAGAGGGGGCTATCGTAGAACCAGGCGTGGGAGAAGCCCAGTTGTTCGGCGCGTTGCACGGTCTTCCAACTTTCGGCTCCGATGATCCCAGCGATTCCGTAGTCCATACGTTTTCCCTTCTTTGATGAAACTGGCTAACGCTTCCGCTCACCGCGAGCCGCCCTGACGCACCCTTTCGGCTTCTCCAGAGTCGCTAGCGGGCGGCGATGAGGTGCAGCGGTGGGTTGAGCCGCGCAGCGCGGGTATGTTCCGCCTGGACCGTTCGTCGTGTTCCCAGCCTCGCGGCGGCCCCTGGGCTCCGTCCGGTCCGGCGCCGCCCTGACACTGCCGGTCGTCCTTGCTGCTTCGCCTGTTGGTGCTGCTCCCGCTTCACGGTGTGCTTCCTGGTTCCTGGGCCTCAGCGGCCCAACGCCCGCCGTCTCGGGCCGCCGCCCAGACGGGTCCTTTCGGCTTCAGCAGCATCCGCAACCGGGCGGCGGTCACGAGCACGGCGCTGGTTAGGCGCGATAACGCTGGGTCTTCCCCGTAACGCCCTGACACCGTGCCTTGTCCGCTCTCTCCTTAAGGAAGGCGTAACAAGGGACTGAACAATATGTTCAGTCCCACTGAACAATTCCCCCGGCGCTCTTTCCCCAGCGCGTAGGGGCTGGCCAGTGGAGAGACTTGCCCGCTTCTGGAACCCGTCTGATCCATGACCACCCAAGAGTTTCCCGTGGGATTTTTTTGGGTCCGGGCCTAACGCCCGCCGTCTCGGGCCGCCGCCCAGACGTAGCTTTTCACATTCAGCAGGAACCGCAAACGGGCGGCGGTCACGAGCACGGCGTTTGTTAGGTTTCCTCTCTCAGTTCCATGGAAACAACTCTACTAAAGCCGACCAATCTCCAAATGCCTCGATGAGGTATCCTTAGGCACCAGTCTTGGCGATGGTCAAGTAGATGTGGACGTAGTCCATGCCATGACCTTCGGGGTTCTCACGCACTAACGTCTCGTAGGCGTTGTAGTAGCGATCGATAATATCCTGACGCTCCTCCAGCGGTCGGTTCAGCGAGAGCGCAGCCAGAAACGTGCTCTCAGTCCACGACCGTAGTGTTGGGATGTATTCGCGAGCGAAGCGCGCGGCATCGCCGTGCTGGCGGAACTCAGCGGCAAACGGGCAGGGCACGACGCGGGTTTCGCACTGCTCCAGACGCAGGCTTGCACGATACACGGGGCTGGCGGTGTCGGTCAGCGGCTGAGTGAACTCCTCCACCGTTTTATAGTACTGCGGGAACGTCATCGCCACATACTCCTCGCCACTGATCTCCCCTTCGGCGGTAAAACGCCGCCACAGCGCGTTAAAGGTGTCGAACATATTCACGCCGCCCGTGTTGCCCAGGTAGCGGCCAGCCTCGTCCTTCCCGAAATTGACCA
>JAYVFX010000876.1:0-3209 GCA_043772795.1 Deltaproteobacteria bacterium | reverse complement strand
ATCAACTCACCGTAATGCACCCCAGAGGGACAAGCAGTCTCGCACGCGCGACAGCCAAGACAGGTATCAAGGTGCCGCACGGTTTCTGCATTCAATTCGAAGCGACCCTCATGGAGTCCGCGCATGATCACGATGCGGCCACGCGGTGAGTCCATTTCTGTTCCCAACTCGACGTAGGTTGGGCAGAATGACAAACACAGTCCACAGTGGACACAGTCAAAGAACTTTTCTGAATCAACGAAGTTGGTTTGGGGCATAAGAGTTGCCAGTTATCAGCTTTTCAATCGACAATCCGCAATTGACAATCCGCAATCGTTAGATTCCCCCCACGAATCTCCCCGGATTGAGAATTCCTTGCGGGTCAAGCGTCTCTTTCAATCGCTTCATCAATGGGAACGAGTTGCCAACGTGTCCCCACACATCCACACGATCTTTGAGTGCAGGGTCAATATGTTCAATTATCAAGGAGCCACCGAGTTGTTTCGCTAGAATCCGTAGCCAATCGACAAAGGAGAGCAGTTTCTCCGAGGTAATGCTTCCCTCATGCGGGACATGACCGTAGATTATTCCGCTCCCAGCATGGGACAAGAGGAGAAGTGACAATCCACGTAACTCTGCTTCTTCTTCGGCTTTTTTGTAGAAACTCGCCACGTGTGTGGGTAACACACTCGCCTTGTACCGTAGCATTGCGTCACCAGCAAGGGGAAAATCACGTAATGCGTTTGCCACGGCTTGATCTTTCCCCTCCGCCAAGTCTTGTCTTGCTTCCGAACTCTCACCGGACAGTTCGCGCAAACGTGTCACCTGATACCCAACCTCTTCATCAATTCCGGCAAAAGCAATGAAAAGATGAGCAGTCGGAGTTTTTCCTTTCTCTCTTGCTAGTGGATCAAAATTTGTCAGCTCCATAAAAAACGGTTGCAACTCTGTCCCGAGCAGGTGGAGTACCTTGTCCATAGCCGATTCGGCTGAGGGAAACATACATGCACAGAGCGCTTGGCGCTCTGGATACGGTCGTACTTTGAACGTTGCTTCGACAATAACACCCAGTGTCCCGAAGGAGCCGCAATACAATTTGGGAACATCATACCCAGCAACGTTCTTCACAACCCGACCGCCACCCTTCACCACCGTTCCATCGGCAGTGACAACCCGCAAACCAAGAAGAAAATCACGCACAGTTCCTTGAGAGAGCCGAGACGGACCACTGAGATTCGCAGCAATGATCCCACCAACCGTGGCCCGCTCTGGAAACGGAGGATCGAGCGGCAGCCATTGACCGTGCTCGCCAAGAATGGCTTGCAAACGAGCTAGGGACATCCCAGCTTCAACGGTGACGGTCATGTCCGTGGGCTGGTAATCCACGACACGGTTCATCCGTTGTAACGACAGTGCGAGGTCGTAGCGGCGCGGCAGAGAACCGATGTGAAGGAACCCACCTGCACCGATCGGAGTCACTGCCGTTTTCTGTGCTGAAGCCGAACGTAGCGTTTCAGCTACTTGCTCAATTGATTCTGGAAAAACCACCTGTTGGGGCTCTCTTCCGTCAATGGCAAAGCGTGTCCGATTTTCCGAGGTATTTTCCATAACAAATCCCCACCCCCTAACCCCCAGCCTTTAGAGCGGGACTTGCCGTCGCGGCACGCGTACGTCGATACAGCCATGCGGCATAGGAATGATTTTATTCGGATTGCAACGGCTCTCGGGATTGAACACCGAGCGAATCTGACTCATGACCATCAAGTCTTCTGGACTGAAGATCAATGGCATCTGTCCCATCTTCTCAACACCAATCCCATGCTCACCGGTCAAGCTCCCACCGAGATCGACGCAGGCTTTGAGAATCTCTTGGCCAGCCTTCACAACCCGTTCGGTCTCGTCGGCGTTACGCTCATCGTACAAAAGAATGGGGTGAATGTTGCCATCGCCAGCATGAAAGACGTTGGCAATACGCAGTTGATACTTCTCGGCGACGGATGTGATCGTGCGGAGAATGTCTGGCACCTTGGTGCGCGGTACCACTCCATCTTGCGTGCAGTAGTTTGGTGCGAGCCGTCCGACCGTACCAAAGGCACGTTTGCGGCTTTTCCATAGTGCGGTCCGTTCGGCTTCGTCGCGAGCAACGCGAACTTCACGGGCACGGTTACGTTTGCATAGCTCCATGATCCGCGTGGTCTGCGGATCAAGTCCAGCGGCTAGGCCGTCAAGTTCGATGATCAACACTGCGCCGGCATCGGTAGGAAAACCAAAATGGAATGCCTCTTCGACAGCCTGAATGATCAAGGTATCCATCATCTCGATCGCAGCAGGGACGATACCAGCAGCAATGATGTCCGACACAGTTTGCGTCGAGTCATAAACCGACTCATAAACCGCGAGAAAGGTGCGGTACGCCTGCGGCTGGCGCGTGAGGCGCAAGGTGGCTTGGGTCACGATGCCAAAAGTACCTTCTGCACCGATGGTGATCCCACGGAGATCATACCCAGGGACCTCTTCCACCGCGCCACCAAGCGTAACGATCTCCCCATCCGGTAGCACCAACTCTAGGCCGAGCACGTGATTCGTCGTTACCCCATATTTGAGAGTGTGTGGCCCGCCGGAATTTTCTGCCACGTTTCCACCAATGGTGCACGCTTGTTGGCTCGACGGGTCAGGGGCGTACTGAAACCCTTCTCCTTTGACTGCATTACTCACCCATAGGTTGACCACGCCCGCTTGCGCAACGACGTAACGATTGAGCAAGTCGATGTGCAGGATCTTGTTCATACGGCTGGTACCAATCATCACCGGAGCATCAATCGGTAGGCACCCACCACTTAGACCAGTCCCAGCTCCACGCGGCACAAAGGAAATTTTTTCCTTATGGAGCAGTCTTACAATGGCAGCCACTTCCTCAGTCGAGCGAGGCAACACTACAACCTCAGGAATAGATTTCTCTAGGGTGTAGCCATCGCAATCGTAGACAGAAAGGTTGGCCTTATGTGAAACCACGGCGTCAGGGCCGACAATGTCAGTTAATCGATAAATGAGAGTTGAGTCCATAGTCTTGTAGTTTTTCACCCTCACCCGAGCCCTCTCCCTTCGAGGGAGAGGGAAACAGACGCGAGAGCGGCTGTGGGCAGCGGTAGTCTTATTTATTCACCGGAAGAAGTGTGCGTTATGCCTTCGGTCTCCGCCGGATCATTCGGTTCACCGTATACTGCAACACC
>JAYVFX010000875.1:0-1608 GCA_043772795.1 Deltaproteobacteria bacterium | reverse complement strand
CACGTCCGTGGCTCTTCACGATTTTGTTCTTCATCGTCGAGCTTGATATTCTATTGACTGTACGGCGATCGGGTGCATATCACCGGTTGTGGCTGTTGCCCCCGCTCTTTGTGCTGTGGGCCAATACGCATATCCAGTTTTTCTATGGACTCTTTCTTCTCGGCCTTCTGACGGTCGAATCCATTATTCATGATGTGAGCCAGACTGTTTGCGATAAGAACCGCATGGGCACGAAGCCGTCGATCGTGCTTCTACTGGTGCTGGTTGTCTGTCTGGTGGCGACACTGCTAACCCCGTATCATTTCTATCTCTACAAGACGGTCATCGAACTCGTACGGCAACCAGGACCCTTCCGGTTCATTATGGAATTGGGCGCTATTCCGTTCCGCGAATTTTGGGACTGGTGTATCCTTGGAGTAACCCTTGCTGCCGCGTTCGCGTTAGGGTGGAACAGGGAGCGGCAGCCGTTCTTTTTCCTTCTGTTTCTTGCCGGAGTTTTCCTCTCGTTCCGTGCTCGCCGGGATGCATGGTTTGTTGTCGTGGCATCAATTGCTATCCTTGCAAATGTCGGATCGCTCTCAGCCGTAGTGTCAACAGAACGATTCGTACTCACCAAGCTGCGCATCGTGAGTGTGGCAGGTGTTGTATTGCTTGTGCTTCTAATGCTTGGAAAAATGCGCCACATTACTGACGAGCATTTGCGAACAGTGGTGACAGAGTTGTACCCAGCAGCAGCAGCGACATTTATAGAACAACAAGGGTACCCTGGTCCACTCTATAACTATTTTGATTGGGGAGGATATTTGATTTGGCGACTACCTCAGTTCCCAGTCGCGATGGACGGTCGCACCAACGTGCATGGTGATGAGCGCATTGAGCGAAATATGCTGACTTGGAGTGGTGGAGACGGCTGGGTCTCTGACCCTGAACTGACATCCGCACATCTTGTGATCGGTAGTGTAAAAAGTGCCTTGACCTCACTTCTGCGTTTCGATCCTCGCTTCGAGCTTGTTTATAACGACAAAATTGCGGCGGTCTTTGTTGCTCGTTCCGCGGCTGTTGAGAGCCCATCGCAAAATACGAAGCGAGCTGATGAGTGATAGCAACGTTGTTTTGTCTATGAGACTAGAGATACTAAAGCAAACGAGAGAGGCATGGACAACGCCAAAGCGGTTCCATGACCTGCATCTTCCGGCTATTTGGGGAGCACTTTGGGGAGTCGCCCTAGGTTTCTGGCTGCTCGCGCCTCATGTGCTTTCTTCTCACCATCTTTTTGTCACGACCTTACGTCAATGGGTCATACTTGGGAGTGCTCTGGCGACCGCCTTTGCTGTAGTGGGTGCTGGATGCGGCCTGTTCGCTGGATTTCCTCTTGCCGTCTGGCAAATCGTCCAGGGGCGGTCTATTGTTAATTTTTTTCCGCGAACATACGGCCTTGTCATCGGGATTCTGCTGATACCTGTGTACATTGCTGTAGGAGAGGGAGTTATTGCAGCAAAACTGGGTGGGGTCGTTGGTATTGAAAACTATCCTACGGTGTTCAAGGCTGGCGTCATTCCATACCTCGTGGTCTCATCAGGTTTGCTGTTTCTGCATCGACGGAAAGTG
>JAYVFX010000874.1:0-8724 GCA_043772795.1 Deltaproteobacteria bacterium | reverse complement strand
CCCATTTATGGGGCGTTGTGATGTAGCCCGGTGATTTATCGCCGGGTGGATCTTTGGCTAATGATGTGTTGTGCCGCGCTCCATTACTGCCGCAGTTGTAACGGCTGCCGCTCCTACTAGAGCAATTGCGGCAGCACAGAGGTACATGGTCGAAAAGTCGGTTCGTTGCAGTACGAGTCCGAGACCGATGGCACTCAGGCCAACGCCAATATCGAAAGCCATCATTAAGGTTGCGAGGGCAGGGCCACGATCATGGTTTGTCGAGCGATCGACAACCAACGCCATGATGGAAGGATGCACAGCACCGAACCCGATGCCTTGTAGCACGGCTGTCCATAACAACCCGGACTGAGAGGTGGTGTAGGCCAGGACGACCATCGAGACAGCGAGGAACAACATACCTGGAATAATGACCGAATAGCGGCCAAAGCGATCGGAGAGGCGTCCTGACAGCGGGCGGAGAACCACCACGACAATCGAGTAGACGGTGAAGAAGAGCCCAGCATTGCCGAGGTTATGGTGTTGCACGAACAGCGGGAGGAAGGACACGATTGCACCGAACGTCATCGTCATGCACATGGCAATGAAACCAGGAAACAACGCCATGCGACTAAAGAGCGCTGGCCGGGCAGCCGCGGGCAGACCGGTATGAGAGCGAGACTGATGCGGGTCATGGACCAGTTGCACCAACAATAAGCACGTTAGTGCAAGACCAGCGGACGTCCAGAAGAGGCCGCCGAACCCCAACCATCCACTGAGGGCAACGCCAAGTGCTGGGCCGATCGCCATAGCGAGGTTGAGCGCCATGCCGTAGTAGCCCATCGCTTCTCCACGTCGAGCTGGAGGAGCAAGGTCGGCAACAAACACGCTACCGGCAGTGGTATAGATAGCAATCCCGATGCCATGAAAGAATCTCAGCGCAAGCATGACCGGTACTGATGTGGCCTGGGTATAGAGGACGGAGAAGATGACGTAGATCAACGCGCCGAGTGCCAAGCAGGATTTGCGACTCCACGTGTCCACCAGTCGCCCCGAAAGTGGACGGCTGAGAACCGCAGAAATAGCAAATGCGCCCATAACCATACCAACTTGTGATTCAGCGCCATGCAATTCCTGGACAATAAAGAGAGGTAAGACAGCAAACAGTAAGAACATGCTGCCGGAAAAAAGAAATGTGCTGAGACAAACCAGCAGAAAATCGCGAGTAAACAATGCGTCGGATGCTACGGCAGGTTCAGTGAGCTGCGGTTGCGTGGGAAGGGGGGGTAGTGATTGGGCAGGTGACGACACTGGCGGCGAGTGTAGCCGGGGCGCTGCGGTGAAACAAGGACCTTTTTCAATATGGAGAAGGAAGTCTCGGGTCTGGGAGTCTAGGAGTCTGGGAGTCTAGGAGTCTCAGAGTCTCGGGGTCTAGGAGTCGGTAAGAAAGAAACGGGGAACCTGAAGTCTAAATCGAACCACACGAGATTCGTACAGATGCTCGCCTGTGCTCTCTCGTAGCGTGCGCCATGCGCACGAAGGGCGGTGGCTGGGGAGTCGCGCGCACCGCGCGCGTTACGGAAGTGTACTAATGTTCTGTGGTCCGATTTAGTTGAAGGGCAGGAATCTAGTAGTTAGTCACTCTGAATTTGTGGGGTCCCTTTCCGTCATGCCCGCGTAGGCGGGCATCCAGGAATCTCAAGCAGTAGCAGCGAGTTACCCCCCTGGATTCCCGCCCTTCGACAAGCTCAGGACATGCTTTCGCGGGAATGACGCCACCACTTCCACCCCTCACAATCAATATGACTGACTACTAGTAGCCAGTGCAGGAAGACTCATTGTCCCACAAAGATAAGGACCAATTTTTTTGCCCACTGACAGTTTCCTCTTGACAACTGCCTCTGTATTAGCGTAAATCACGCACTGTTTGCTTAGTTACCGAGCCCGGCTCGGGAGAGCAGTAAACACGATCCGTAAGGGGGGCGGGTATTCTATCTAGATTTTCTCTATTCTGCTGGCTCTGTTCCTATGTTGCCTGCTCGTGCTGCCAGGGTCCTTGACTCTGCTGCTCAACAACGCAACATCTTTCATTTCATTTCATCGAACTCGTGCGAGCGAGACGCAGCGAAATCTAACGAACCGCTTTGCGTTAGCCGGCGTTTTCGTGCTGCTGTTAGGCGCATTGCAGCCCTCGTATGGCACTACCATTGATTTTGAAGGGCTCAGTGACGGCGATGCGGTAACCACGCAGTTTGCCGCTAACGGTGTGACCTTCAGTAATGCCGGTGTCCTCACCGCTGGTGTGTCCCTTAACGAATTCGAGTTTCCTCCCATGTCGGGGATCAATGTCGCGGTCGATGACGGTGGGCCGCTAACCTTGACCTTCAGCGTACCAATCCAATCAGTGGGTGGCTTTTTCACCTATCTCGTACCGATCACCCTGTCCGCGTTCGATGCGAATGGGAATCTGCTCGGCAGTGTAACCTCGGCGTTTTTCTCGAACCTGGCATTGAGCGGGGATCCCGGGTCCAGTCCTAACGAACTGTTGCAACTTGCTGGGCTTGGGAACATCGCCACAGTGACGATCTCTGGTGATCCTGCGGGGTTTTCGTTTGTGGTGGATGACGTGCAGTTTAGTGACGTCCCGGAACCCGGGACGATGATGTTAACTGGCAGTGTCTTAGCCTTTCTCGCTATTCAGCGGCTATCGCAAGTCAGACGGTTGTACAAAGGACGAAGGTAAAAATGCAAAGGCATCGTTCTCATCGCAATTGTACCGTGCAGTTCTGGGTGTGGGTTATCCTGAGCTTCGCCTTGCTCCCACAGGTCGCGCTAGCGACTCCGTCAGTTGGTACTCCGCTTGTTTCCGTCTCCTCCATTCCTGTCGGTCAATCCGCAACTATTGTGGTGAGTAGTCAAATCACCACCGCTGCGGGCGATCCAGAACCCATCCCTGCCAGTGTCAATCTGCTGCGTGTAGACGCAGCAGGGAAGAGCATTGTACTCGGCGCCATGCACGATGACGGGCAGGACGGCGATGCTGCTTCTGGAGATCACATCT
This sequence comes from Deltaproteobacteria bacterium, assembly GCA_043772795.1. GTDB lineage: Bacteria > Desulfobacterota > Binatia > Bin18 > Bin18 > VGTJ01. The sequence continues at coordinate 5,684 of JAYVFX010000874.1, read as the reverse complement.
TTTCGTTGCGCGTAGCCGTCACTGAACCCAGCGCTGGAACGCTGAGACTTCAGGTATCTGCCGCTTTCAAGGGAAAGCTCAAGCGGACGCTCTCAGCGGCGAAGGAAATCCCGATTGTTGGTTCAGTCGTGACGAACGTGGAATTCTCTGTTTCGGCAGATAAGACCGAGTATGCGCAGGGTGAGGGTCCCATATTAACTCTTACTCTGAAGAACGTTGGCTCTGAAAGCATCAATGTGTTTCCATTCGATTTCACCGTTAGAATCGATAGCATCTATTCAGTCATAGGAGGGAACAGAGTAACACGCATCGCCCCCCATACACTCCCTACAGATCACTGCTTTGCTCTTCGCTATTCTAATCCTTCGCTAGAATCTCCTCAGACCGCACTTCGGTTGCTTAATCCAGGACAGTCTACCTCATTTCCCTTTACTGGACTTGCGCTAGAACGCGGAGCAAGCCGGGATTTCGAAGCTCTGGAAGATGAAAATATTCCCTTCCTTACGGACAGCAGCAACATGCCGCTCGAATTAATAATTCACATCGATGACCCTGATAGTAACGGAGCGTGCTTTGTGACGAGATACTTCATGCCGATACCTGGCGAGTATGAGGTCCGATTTATTTATCGTTATATATACATAGATGCTAACGGAAACACCTCTGGAGAGTTTCGACCTTTAGCATCGAATCCACTAATGCTTCACCTGAAGTAGATACGTAATTCACATTCAATCCCCCAACATCAGTGTCGAGGCAGGAGTCCTCAATGAGCATGCAGCTTTTCTTCGCTTCCGTTTTTTTAGCGGTTTCTTTTGCTCGAATTTCTGCGCCGGACGCACACATTTTTTGCGATGCATCTGACCCGGGGTTTCTTAGTGACTGCGCTAAGTGTGTGGAGCAAATAGAAAAGGTGGTCCCAGAGTTAACTCGCAGTGCAGAAGACCCAAGAAAGACTCTGAAAATTACGCGACCTGGATGGATAGGACGGGGTGGCTCGGGAACCTATCGACAAGGTAAGGCATGTTCAGAGAAATGCATCACAGGCCCTAGCGCAACATGCACCGGTTGCTCAAAAGCCCGTATTGAATGGGATCGTACACAGGGGAGAACATTTGGGGATGAATGTGCTGCACGCGATCCTTGCTCAACCCTGGCACATGAGATGGGGCACGCAGATTCGGTATTTCGGGGTTTGACGGACAACAGCTGTCTTAGTACCTGTTCCCTCACAGTAGACCAAAAATACCTGGGGTCTGCTTGTCCAGGTGCTGACGAGGAACGAGGCGTTCAATGGGAAAATCTCTATAAGGCACGGGTACCACCTGCGACTACAGTTCCATGTGTTGGCTGTGAATGCCCACGACTGACACATTCCGGCTGTGCTATACCAGACCCGTTAAAGGAGGTCACAGCAAGAGATCCCGCGCGGGCAGCCGAGCTTGCAGCCAGATGTAGAGTAAGACGTGGGGGTGGTGCTTCCGGTAGTTCGACAGAATCTAAAGAAGGGGAAGAAATACATGTTACCGAGGCTGCGGCGGAAGCAATATGCCCGGCTCCACTCTCCTGTGGCCCCGTCTGCGGTGATGGTGTCATTGATGAAGGAGAAGAGTGCGACCCCGGAAATGACTCAACTCCAGCCGCGTTAGGAGACTGCTCCGCGTGTGGCCCCTACGATAGTAGTAAGGCTTGTCAATGTGTTCCTCCGGGAGCCTGTTTTAATCCCGGTAGAATATGTCGTCCTGGTCCCATTCCTTTTGCTAATGCTTACTGCGTCCCAACCCTCGATGGTGATTTAGTTTGCCATGGTGACACTCGGATTTTCTGCAGGCAGTTTACTCAGGAACTTTGCAATACAGTCTCCGACTGCGCCTTTGATGGAGTTAACATAAGAGCATGTCTACCGTGGTCACCAGACACGCAGTGCGACCATGGCACGTTCAAGGGTTACTGTTCTTTTGTGGTATACACCGACCCTCCTCCAGCGTGTCTTGATGGCTATGGTCCCTGAGTAGGAGGAACGTGTAACTGGTAGTTCCCAAGGGAGCTGACAGTATGTACGCCGGGTACCACGGGTAACTTGTTCACCCGTGCTAACGAACCTCACGGGCAGGCCCTGCCCGTGGCATAATTCCCTTACTGATTCCCTCACTCTTAGGTGCTACTGACGGCTTGCCGCCAGTGCCTAACGAATCTCGCGGGCAAACCATCTGCCCGTGGCACATCTCAGGTACCGTAGCGTGGATAAAGCCTAGCAGAATCCAGGAAGCCTACTAACAGACAGAGAGTTGAGACAGAGTAGGAAAAGGGAAACAGGCTGAAGACTTCAGGCTGTAGGCTGAAAGGGAAAACAAAGGGCAAAAGGGCGAAAGGGCGAAAGGGGGAAAAGGCGAAATGGATAAGGGATAAAAGGATAAGGGCGAAAAGGGGAAATGGGGAAACGGCGAAAAGGAAGATCACCCAAGGATTGTCAGGCTTTGCAGGAACGCGTGCGGGGTTGCGATCTTCAATCCAGTGCGAGTAGCAATTTGTGAGGTGAAAGGGCAAAAAGTCCAGAGTCTAGCGTCTAGAGTCCAGAGTCAAGAAGAGGACGAAGAAGGCTGCCGAGAAAGGGGGAAACGGGGAAAAGGCGAAAGGGGCAGAAAAAGATTAGGGCAAGGGAAGTGCACGAATGCGAATACGCCCTTCTTCAATAACGACGATGACTCCGGTCTGAAGATCAGCTTCCACTGAAGGCAGGATTTTTTCGAGGATCACCGCAAGACGTTCGGGGCGGTTGTTGTGTAAACGAAGGGAAACCACGCTGGGTTTGTTGTAGCCGGTGCTAGCGAGCAGGGCAGAGTAGTCGAGGTCTTGTGAAATCACTGTCCGATCTTCTGTGCGAGCATGTTCGAGAATTTCGACATCCTCCGCGTCAGACGGCAAAACATCACTGACCCGATAGATGTCAAACCCATGAGCCTTGAGAAGGGAAACGGTCCGGTGCGAGATATGATGATCTGCCAGGTAACGCACGGTTTACGAAGGATAAGGCCGAGTTTGTTCGGACGCCAGCCAGGCGCCATAGGCCGCAGCCTGTCTCACATCTTCTTCCCTCAGCTCAGGGTAATCTTGGACAATTTCCTGCGGCGTCATGCCGGATGCGATCATCCGCAGAATGACGGCAACAGTCATCCGCGTGCCACGAATGGTCGGCTGCCCTTGGCAAATTTTGGGTTCAACGGTGATACGGTCCAGAGTCATTGTTACTTTCTCCCTAGAAAATGTGGGCTACTTCTTTCCATACAGTTCCTGAAAGAGCTGGCAGCGGACTCGCGGAAGGTTCTTCAGGGCTTGTTTGGTCGAGATGCCTTCTCCTGCCAGAATATGCTGGAGACGTTGAGAGAGTTGGGTCAATGCTACCTCTGCTGGGGCCATCATCAAGGCATCACCGAGCTGGACCAGTACGAGTTCACTCCTTCGAGAGCTTATGTTTCTTACGGTAAGCAGCGGGAACGGTAATTTCTCCGTTCTCTCCCACATGAACAGCGCCAAGTGGTCGGACCGACGATTCTGGCATACGTATGACTCCTTTAAGGAAAATACCGACACAACGAGCGTAGCGAGTCTTGACGTAGCGGACAAGGGCAAAGATAGGAAACGCTGAACGCTGAATGATGAACGATGAATGAGAGAAAAGGCTGAAGGCTGAAGGCTGAAGGGAACTCAAAAGGGCGAAAAGGCGAAATGGGCAAAAGGCGAAATGGATAAGGGATAAAGGGGAAAAGAAATGTCCACAGTCCAGGGTCAAAAAAAGACAACGAAGGCTGACAACACGTTAGGGGAGATTCAAAGCAAAACGGATCGCATCATCAACTTGTTGCATACGGGTCGTTGAGAGTGTGGTGATGCGTTGGGTCAGCGAGGATTTGGGAATGGTCATGATGTTATCGGCGTTGACTACACAGCGAGTGGGGAGTCCGTCGTGTTGATCCAAGATGGCTTCAACCGGGATACTTCGTATCGTGCGAGTGATCATGGCAACGGTCACTGCGTTGCGTACTCGATACGCTGCATTGCGACTCAGCAGCACGACAGGTCTCCGTCCAGCTGGTGGCGGCAATTGCGCCCACCACACCTCGCCCCGTTTCATGTCGGCTTACCAGTCTTCGGTTGGCAGGATTTGCGCGAGCAAGGTGGCTCCGCTTTCCGCCCATTGTGTGTCTTCAGGGATCTTACGGTAGCCTGCTGCATAACGACGGTCGAGGCTCTTGGTTGCGAGACACTGCTCGTGCTCGGCTTTCTCAGCCACGAAATCAAGTGCGGCTTTTACCGTTTCTGTCGGGCGGCGTGTCTTCAAATAGCGCCCTGCGTGGCGCAACTGGGTTTCTTCGACTTGGGCAGTGACGCTTCGTTTGGCCATTAGGCGGTCTCCATTCCCTATCTCATGAGTGTGCGTGACGAGATGCTAGCAATGACAATACTTCAGGGCAAGGGCGAATTCCGAGAGGATAGATCGAATGAGATGAAACGTACCCTTTCTCGACGAGGACTCTTCATGAGGGCAGCTCTTGTTGTCTCAATAGGAATACTCCTGACGCTTGCAACCCAGACCTTTGCTCAGCTCAACGAGAATTGCACGGTCAGTATCCTCAACCGTACAGCGCAGGTGAAACCAGACGGCACGTGGATCGCTATTAACGTCCCAGCGAACTTCGGCCAGGTGCGGGCGCGAGCAACCTGTGTGGAGAATGGTGTCACGCGCTCTGGGCAGTCGGATCTGTTCGCGATTCCTGCCAACGGCTCAATAACCTTGTCTGAAATTCCGCTCGGCACTGCTGACCCGATTCCGGAATCGCTCAGCATATCGGCGCCAACGACAACTCTCGCTACGGCTGGAGCCGCAACACAACTGACTGTGACTGCACGCTTCCCTGATGGCAGTACAAAAAATGTCATTGCGAGTAGCACCGGCACCAGTTACACCAACAGTAACCCAAGAGTCGCGACTATCTCGCCTGACGGATTAGTCACCGCAGTCTCCAGCGGCACGGTCATTATTTCTGCGCTGAACGAAGGAGCGCTGGGATTGATTCAGATCCGCGTGGCGTTATCTGGCGGCGATACGGATGGTGATGGTATTCCTGACGACATCGAAACCGCCAATGGCCTGAATCCGAATGATCCAACCGATGGTTTTGCTGATCCAGATAACGATGGCCTGACCAACAAGCAGGAACTCGTCGATTTCGGTACCAATCCAAAAGCCACCGACACTGATGGTGACACCATTGCCGATGGTGAGGAAGTCCAGGCTGGCGTGGATGGGTTTGTGACGAGTCCGTTGTTACGTGACACTGACGGTGACGGCGCGAATGATAATGTCGAAATTGCCAGTGGTAGCGATCCGACCAATCCCAACAGCCGTCCACCGATAATGACGTTACAAGTGATACCTGCGAATGTCGTGCTAACCGTTAATAGCGTAAATCCTGAAGCCTCGCAGCGACTCACGGTGACCGGTCGCCGGGCTGATGGCAGTACCGTTGATCTCACCACCGCGTCCGGCAGGAATTACGCTTCGAGCGATCTCACCGTCTGTAATTTCGGTGTTGAACCTGGCCGTGTGTTTGCTAGTAATCCGGGGTCATGCACGATTACGATCACTAACAGTGGTCTCCCCGCCCAAGCGACAGTGACGGTAC
>JAYVFX010000873.1:0-7870 GCA_043772795.1 Deltaproteobacteria bacterium | reverse complement strand
TCTAAGACACCAGTCAGCCCAGAAAGCACCATGCTACACGTTACATAACCGAACACCCCTAATGAGAGTGTAAGTAGCTCCGGATCCAGGTTCGGATGTGTTTTGCGGATCGTGTGCCCTGAGCTTGTTACAGCAACAAAACAAGCAAACCCTAACACGTTCTTGAAGAAGACAGGATGTCGCCTATATATTTCTAGGATACGAGTCCATTGCGGACTGCCAGCGATCGCGTTACCTCTCCGTGCTAGCGCTCCTAGAGAACGAGCAACCCCACTTGCAATTTTTCCTGCGACCTCCGAAAGGCTAACGGTACCACTCGGATCAGTAAACACATTCGGATTGTTACTCGCATACTCATACCGAAACGGCTCCAACGGATCTTCCCCCACAAACCTCCCCAACCTCGGCTCATAGAACCGTGCCCGGAAGTACCCGAGTCCCGTAACCGGATTAAACTCACGACTGGTGAAGAGAATGTCGTTGATCACACTCGGATTCGATTGTGCCAGCAAGCGACCAAACGAATCATAGGTATAGTGAGTAATCTCACTCCCATCGTTGCCAACGAGGTCACGCACGGTGCCGACCTGGTCGGTCATGAACCATCGCGTTTGTCCACTCGCTTCGTCGGCAAGAATGGCGTCGAGACCGCGACTGTACATCCGGCGACTGATGATCTGTCCAGCGCTGGTCAACTTGAGCATCGGATTGAGTCCGTCGTAGCCGAAGACTGCGACACTCCCATTTTCTTCTGCCCGGAGACGACGATTGGCGGCATCGTAGGTGTATGTCGAGCGGTCAATCAGCGCAGCACCGTTAAATCGCTCAATCACTGTGAGGCGGTTGCGATGGTCGTAGGTGAAAACCGTGCGTTCACCTGACACTCGATCAGTTTTCTGAATCAGGTTACCTTCGCTGTCGTACTGGTAGGTGAACTGGTCGTCTTGTGACAAGCGGTTACCAGTCGGTAGGTAGCTGTAGTTAGTGCTCAGATGACTGCTCTCGCGATTGCCGACTGAATCATAGGAGTAGTTCTCATCTGGTTGCGAACTATTCACCGGTTGATCGGCGGTTTGCAGTTGCCGGAGGGCATCGTAGGTGTAGGTATGTACGCCTTCGGCATCGGTTGTTTGTGTAATGTTCCCAATCCCGTCTCGTACGAAGTCGAGATCGTGAATAACCGCGTTGGTGGTCGCTTTGCGATGATGAATGCCAAGCAGGCGATCACCGCACCCGCCACAGTCATAGCTGTAGGCGGTGTTGGCAACTGCCTGCGTGCCCGCCAGGTTGGCAAAGCGGCTGATCTGTTTGAGCAGATTGGCGTTGTCATAGCTGAGATCGACGCGCTTGGGATTTACTCCAGTGCCGGATTGTTCGATGCCTTGCAACCGATCCAAGGCATCGTAGCGATAGGTCATCACGCCACCGAGTGAGTCACGCACCTCAGTGACGTTGCCATTGCCGTCGTATTTATAGGTGACGTTCACCCCTGGGATGCCAGGTCCCCCACTGCCAGCGCTGCTGACTTGTCCCAGCGGGGTGTAAGCAAGTCCGACGGTACTATCAGGATCGTTGGCACTGAGTAGTTGTCCTGCTGCGTCGTAATTGTAGTTGGTCACCCGTGGTGATGCGGTGTTCCAGGTCTCGCGAATCGGACGATGCGCGTTGTCATAGGCAAAGTCGATCCGCCGTCCGTTGCGATCCACTCGGAAGAGTAAATCGCTGGTGTCAGAAAAATCGTAGCTCTCGACATTGCCGGACGGATCAGTGCGGGTGCTGAGATAGCCAAAGCCGTCGTAGCTCCAGCGCCAGTGACTCCCGTTCGCGTCAATCATGTCGGTCACCAAGCCTTGCGGGTTGTACTGATATTCGGTCACGCGTCCCGCAGGCTCTCGGACAAAGCGGACGAGACAACCGGTGACATCGTATTCATACGTCGTAGTGTTGCCACCGCGATCGGTCTGCGTCACGACTTGGTTGCAGGCGTTGTAGGTCGAACTCGTCGAGCGTCCGCCTTCGGTCTGACTCAAGACATTACCCCGACTGTCATAACTGAAAGTTTTGACGTTCCCTTCGGGGTCGGCCTCGGTCAACAGGTTGTTATTGGCGTCATAGGTGCGGACGGTTTCCAATGCCGTACTGTTCTCCAGGAACCGGCGCTCGCGCAGGATATTGCCGCGATCATCAAGAATCAGATCGGTGCGGAAACCGCGTGCATTGACGATGGTCTGGGTCTTGGCCGAAGCATTCGGATCAAACGTGCTACACCCAACCAACGTGGTTGGATCGCCGTTGGCATCGCAAATACCGATTAGCCGCCCATCACCGTTGTACACGTTGCGCACCACTGCCCGGCCCAGCGGATCGACAATCCGCGTCAGATAGTGCGGGAACGCTGGGTTCTCATAGAAGTAACGGGTTGTCGCGCCTTGCTGATCAATAAATTGCGTCAGATTGCCCAGGGCATCATAGACGTATTGCAATGCGCCTGGTGCGATACCGTCTGCCGGATTCGGATCGGGTTCAATGACCTTCTTAATGCGACCCTCAGCATCACGCTCGAACAGAAGGGAGACGCCAGTCGAGCTGATCAGTCCTGCCGGGGTGACAGTAATAGTATTGCCATTCGGATCTTCGATTTTCTGTAACCCCTCCAGTTCGTCAATCGTGTACTTCACCTTCGCCTTCGTCGTGAAGATATAGCCGCTGGGGTTGTACGGATCACCGAATCCAGCAGTGACTTGGCCATTGGTGGCCAGATTGAGTTGTGACCTTGGCTCCTTGAATTCCAGGATATCCGTCACCCCAGCATCGGGCTGAATACCTGGAGTACAGGTGGCGAATAAGGAATTCCTGGGACAGATGAAGGTAAATCCGACTCGGCGGCCATCCGGTCGGGTGACGTTGATGCGGATACCGACACTAAAAGTTTGCAGAGGTGACTCACTGGGAGTGTCCGTCACATTCCCAGGCAGCCCTAACCGCCAGCCCGCGCCGAAGTCGTCTTCACTAGTATCGAGACTGTCATAGGTGCGCGTAATGGCGAGCGGGATACCCGCGACAGGAATCGCCAGATCGGTAAAACTGACGGTGAAGTTGCCGAGTTTCAGGTCACCCGTCACGGTGTAGCGGATCACCTCCTGTGTCTTGCTGAGGTTACCGCAGATAGCCACGATCCGCACGGTGTAGCTATCGTTCGAGACCAGTGTCGGGTCGAACACTGCCAAGGTGGCGTTGCTCACCTCGCCAGTGCCAGAGCCAATGGTGACAAACTCATTGGTCCCCATCTTGGCCCGTTGCACGCTCCAGTTCAGCGGGCTGGTGCACGAGACGGCATTGGTGATACTGCCAACGATGTTGACGGGACTGGTAATCGTCGCGTCCAGCACCGGGCTCGTAATGGCGAACGTCACGTCAAGTGATCCGCCCGCACCAAGCGATACCACCAAGTTGACCGCCGTTCCGGGCGCGGGTGTGGCCCCAGCAACGGGATTCTGACTGATGACATTCCCTGCCGGAACCGTATTGCTCAGCGCGTTCGTAATGGTGCCGACGGTGAATCCTGCCCCGGTGATCGCGGCTTCAGCAGCCGCTTGCGTTTGGCCCACGACATTAGGAACAGTCGCCTGCGGTGGTCCTGTCGACACGATGAGGTTCACCGCTGTCCCTTTGACGACCACAGTGCCCGCGCTGGGGAGCTGACTGATGACGTTCCCGGCGGGCACAATCACGCTGGGTCCGGTGCTGACAGTGCCAACAATCAGCCCTGTGCCGGTAATCGTCGTTGTTGCCGAGCCTTGTGGTTGCCCGACGACATTGGGCACGATGGCAGTCTGACTGGCAGGGATAACGGTAAGCGTGAAGTTTTGCACATCAAACAGCCCACCGACATCTTGCACACGGACAGTGATGTTGTGATCACCCGCTTGACCGATGCTTGGTGTCCACTGAATCAAGCCGGTCACCGGATCAATAGTCATCCCTGCTGGTGGGGAAGACAAGGCATACGTCAGTACATCCCCAGCGTCCGGGTCACTCGCTCCGACATCATACGCATAGAGTTGTCCCTCGAATGCTTGGGTGATGGGCGAGGTAGCAATCGTCGGCGGATGATTCACCGGTTCAATGGTGATGCGCACCGTCGCCACGTTGGAATCGAGACTGCCGTCATTGGCTTTGTAGGTGAAACTGTCCGTGCGAGGTTGGTCGCTGGGACTGAAGGTATTGAGCCGGAAGTTGTTGAGTCCAGGAATTAACCAGTTGTTCTGCTCAACTCGGGGGATCGTGCCGTCTTCGTTGACGTTGGTGATGTGGTAAGTATGTTGGTTCCAGATCTTGCGGGTCGGGACCCAAGTGTCAGAGCCGAAGACGAAGATGCCGGAATTCGTTATCCCTACCTGGTCAGCAAAACCACACGCTTGGTTTCGTGAGACGACAATTTCCGCATGCCCATCACCATCGACATCGGCGATCACCGGATTTTCTGTCCCTGTACAACTGGGATTCAGCGTCTCAAACAGTATCACCCCATCAGTCCCACGAAAAATGCGTAGCCTATATTCATCACTGTATACCACCTCGGCGCGGCCATCGCCGTCAAAGTCAAAAACCGACGATCCCGTAAAATTTGAAGTGAAATCCGAGATTGGCTGTTGCCATTTCAAGGTCCCGTCGGTTTCAAAAACAACGTACGCTGCGGCTCCCGCAACTCCGATCTCTGGCGCACCATCGCCATCGAAGTCTGCAACTGTCGGCGGGCCACTCCTTCCTCCTCCAGGAATTCCCACTGGTCCCCATTTCCTCGTACCATCATGTTCCAGGAGCGAGACCGCTCCATTACTGACAACAACAACTTCTGGGTTCGGATCGTCGTCGAAGTTCCCAATGGCTGGATATCCAGCGTCACCACTAAGCGAGTAAAACACGCTGCCATCAGCGCGATATGCCTGGAAACCAGTGACAATTTCCATATCGCCGGTAAGATCTAAGTCCGCAACCAAAGAGAGTGCTCCATACCCACCAACTCCAAGGTCTGGATGCGCAAAAACCAACTTTCCATCATGACCGAATACGGTTCCACCAATAATAATTTCTGGAAGACCGTCGTGATTGATGTCGGCTATAGCTGGACCGCCAACGACACCTGTACTGACAGGATCAGAGAAGGCTTTAAAGAGTCCGTCATGCTCGAAAATGACCAGTTTCCCATTTTGCACTGCAACTATTTCAGGAAGGCCATCTCCGTCAAGGTCGCCAATGGCAACAGGGGCGCACGCAAAAATCCGATAACGCGGATCAGTAATATTAAAGATTTCGTTCCCGTCTTTACCACTGATGGCTCTCAGGATGCCGGGGTCATCACACGTACCACTACCAAGAGTCACGAACGTTCCGAATACAACATCTGGAATGTCTTTCTCATTGATATGTCCATCATTATTGTCATCGGTAAGATTCACTACCATTGGCGTTACAAGAGCTTGTTTGTACGTGGGCTCAATGCTGCTCCCCGTCCACGACCATTTCAGTACAGGATCGAATGTGCCAGTAGTTGGTCCCGCGCCAAGTGTCGGAGTATACGTAAACGACCCATCGGCCTTAAAGTTCAGTGTTCCCTGCGGTGGCGTCACGAGCTGTGCAGTGAGCGGATTATTGTCCGAATCGGTATCGTTTCCGAGCACGCCAGGAGCGGACACCGTGAGCGTTTGGCCCGCAGTAACTTTATACGTGTCGTCGGTCGCTGTGGGGGTATGGTTTACGGCTGCAATCGAGAGACGAACGGTTGCGATATTGGAATCAAGACTGCCATCATTAGCTTTGTAGGTGAAACTGTCTGAAGTTGGCGCAATTTCCACAATCCCCGCCGACGAGAATGTCACATGTTCCCACAGACTGACTCGGGCTATTTCTGTGGTCTCAAAAGCCGTGCCGTTCCATCGCACATGCAATAAAATGCCTGGGGTTTCTTGGGTAACCAGGAAATCGCCTACCATCGAGACGAATTGTGACGCTGGTGCACCCATCACGACACCATCACTATAGGCTACACCGAAGAAATTTGCGTTAGCAGGAATGAGGTCAATATCTTCAGGATTGATCCCCAGACTGAAAAACTCGAAGTTGCCGGAGGTATCGACAGCATAAATACGCCCTTGCTCTTCTGCCCCGATTAAAATCTTTCCCGCCCACGGTCCGTATTTAGCGGGGGTATTGGGCACTGTCGTGAGCCCCTCAAGATGTGTCCCTAGATTGACGAGAAATATCGGTGTCCCAGCAGCATTCACTCGCCAGACACCGCCAGTCGTAGTCACTACTATGAGGTCGCCACCAAAAACGCCGGTACGGTCGACATACAAACTGCCACGCAGTAAGCCGCTCTCACCAGAGAGAACAACCCACGGATTTTGAATAGCGCTCCCATCTGGTGAAATGCGAGCAATGTGTCCAGGCACTCCAGTACCAACAAACAGCTCGCCCGCCAGAAAGCCCCCAAGACTTTTTCCACCGCCATCATCCCGAGCAGTCGCAATCTTAATTTCCTCAGATAAACCGCTCAGATTTGAGAATTGGGCGTGTGTTCCATCCTTTGCAATCGTTTCAAAATTATAAGGTTGGCCAGTGTTGTAATTGACTGAGACGATGACTTGATTGGTTGGGTCGTGGTGATCTATGCCAACCGGGCTGTTAAATGCCGTTGAAATACGCGTAAGAGTAAGAGGTGGCGGAGTCTGGTTGCCTCCTGGTGGGGGACCCACGACAGCAGGAGGCGTATATATAAACGACCCATCCGGATTGAAAATCACGGTTCCGTTGACTGGCGCTGTCACGAGTTGAGCTGTCAAGGAGTCGTTGTCAGGATCAGTATCGTTCCCGAGCACACCAGGAGCGGGTACGGTTAATTTCTGGCCCGCAATGACTTGATACGTGTTGTCGTTGGCTGTCGGCGCATGGTTCACCACGGGTCTAGTGACTGTGATGATGAAATTCTGCTCGGCGAACAGTCCGCCTTGGTCTTGTACACGAACAGTGACGTTATGAGTTCCGACTTGCGCCGCGGTCGGCGTCCACTGAATCAAGCCGGTTGTTGGGTCGATGGTCATACCGACAGGCTTAGTAGGCAGTGAGAAGGTCAGAACATCACCCGCATCCGGGTCGGTGGCATTAACATCATACTGGTAGTTTTGACTTACCGCGGCGGTCGTGACCGGCGTAGAGGTAATCACCGGGGCACGGTTCGGTGTCGTCGCCTCGATGCGCACCGTATCCGTCGCGGTTCCGCCTCGTTGGTCACTAACTGTCAGTTGCAAAGTATACGTGCCCACGACATCAGCCACGAACGAGGGGTTCACGATGGCACTGTTACTGAAACTCGCCGTACTCCCTGCCGGTCGCTCCGTGAAGGTCCACTGGAACGTCAACGTGTCTCCATCCGGGTCACGCGATCCCGAGCCGTCGACATGCACCGTCGCGGTCGCCGCCGCGGTTTGATCTAATCCTGCGTCTGCCACCGGAGGATGGTTTTCTGGCTGTTGTGGATTAACCGTGATACTCACCGTATCCGGCGTACTCTCTTCTTTGCCATCGCTCACAATCAACTGCGCCACATAAAGCCCAGTTTTCTGGGGTACAAACGTCGGCTGCGCTGCGGTGGGATCGGCAAAGGGTACTGCGATATTGTCCGGCGTGACGGTAAACGACCATTTGTACGTCAGCGGATCGTTGTCGGCATCGCTCGATTGGCGGCCATCGAGCGTGACTACTGGGCCGAGCGTGACCGTCTGATCATCCCCGGCGTCCGCGACAGGGCGAGAGTTGGCCGTATTGATAACGACCCTATCGGCCACGCTATCGACCTTGCCGTCGTTAACAA
>JAYVFX010000872.1:0-2333 GCA_043772795.1 Deltaproteobacteria bacterium | reverse complement strand
TATTTATGATGTTAGTGTTTCCCGAAGGTGAGGCGTATCCAGCAGAGGAGATTATTGGCTGGGCGCAAGAGACGGGATTTGTCGAAGGGCAGAAATTGCTACTTCCTCCACCGGCATTTTCCTCACTCGTTGTGGCGAAGAAACCAGGATAGAAGCGCGATTCTCAACAGTGGTGTTCGTAGCCAAGTTTATAGGGTAGATGACAAAGTGATTTGATAGGGGGCAGGCATAGAGGCCTGCCTCTTTTTTTCTCGTGTTATGACGGGCCGTGGATTACTACACCAACTACACCCTCGCCACATTCGTTGGTGGCAATGGCTTGTCCTTGTCTTCCTCGGGGTCGTGTTTATCGTTCGTGTATGGCTTCCTGAATTCCTCCGCCAACAGATTATTGTCAAGCTCGCCTCCGTAACATCAGCGCGCGTCCAGCTTGGCGATGTCGACATCGACTTGTTTCGTGGACATGCTGCTCTGCAACAAATCGCTTTCACGTTGGACGGTGACTCTCAGCCAATCGTTGCGATCGACGATCTTGCGGTAAAGGTTAGTCTGCGCGCTTTACTACGCCGAGAAGTTGATCTTGAAGATGTCCGCTTGAGCGGCGTCAAAGTGGTGGCTATTCAGGACGCGAGTGGGCAGTTCAACCTCAATCGTCTATTCCCTGCATCGCCGTTAGAACAGAAACAACCTCCATCGGATCTCCCAGCTCTGACAGTTCGACGTTTAGCAATTGTTGACAGTCGAATCATCTATAGTGATGTAATTCGTACGCCTGCTGCTCCGGTGACCTTAGCAGTCACCGCGCTCACGACGACGAACGTCGCTCTACAGCCGAACGGATTGGTGGTGCCAATACTCGCACAGATCAACGGCACCGTGGAAAAAAGCCCATTCAAAGGAGAGACGCAACTCCTCTGGCAACGGCAGCAAACGGATATTGATGCGCATGTCGAGGTGCAGCCGGTTGCCTTGGCGGTCGCAGAGCCGTACCTACATGATCTCCTCACGGTGCAAAAATTATCCGGTCAGTTGGGAGCGAAACTGCACTATCGCTATCAAAGTAGGAATCAGCCGACGGTCCATTCCCTTGACGGAGTCGCGCGCCTCGAACGAGTACGATTTGTTGATCCCGTACAGACAACGTCGGTGACGGAGATTCCTGATGGCTCTGTCGAGATCCACTCTATCGACTTTCTCAAACAACAAGTTGAGATCTCGACAGTCACGCTGCAAGAGCCACGGCTGTCGCTCTTGCAAACGCCCGCTGGTCTCAACGTCGCATCCTGGGTGCGAACCTCAGAGATCGCTCCTGGAGATAAAAAACAGCCGGAGAACAACAGTCCTCCAACTTGGAATGTCATCCTGCGGGCGATCAAGTGGACTGGGGGAGAAATCATTTACCGCGACAGCACCTGGCCAGAAAAAGAACTGTTGACTTTGCAGCCAGAGGAGATCGTGGTGGAGAAATTGGGAAGTGAGATGAGGGATCTGCCCTTTCAGTTCCGTACCCGTGTTGGAGATGGAAAACTCACAGGGGAGGGACGAGTCCAGTTTTCGCCATTCGGCTTGCAACTCTCGCTGCAGCCCGCTGAACTTGAGACCGCAACCTTACAAGCGCTGTTGACTCCCGTGCTCGCGGCAAAGAAACTGCGCGGTAAGGTGACGGGCAAACTGCACACCGACATCACTGAACAGAATGGGACGCAAAGTATTCGCATACACGGTGTTATTGAGACAAAAAAGGTCATACTCAATGACACCCCTGAACAAGGCAATGAAGTAGGGTGGGAGCAAGGAAAAATCGAGATTGACGAAGGCAGTACATTCGTCCCGTTCTCTCTCCGTCTCAAGCCCGACTTGCTCAATGTCACCCTCAAACGACCGGAACGCGGCGATCTTGTTATCGAAAAGGCAACCGGTGAGGTACGGCTTGCTCAAGTGACCGCACCTGACGGCCAACAACAGATAGCGATCACTGGCTCTCTTGATACGATGAAGCTCTCTATGAACGGCTTGCCGGAGACCACGAACGTCCTGGCATGGGATACTGGGCATCTCGAGTTTCGCGAGGGCAGTACGCTTACTCCATTCCTGCTGAATCTCAAAACGCAGATTACGCAACTCTCTTTACCACAGCTTCCGCAAGGAGATGTGACGGTTGAAAAAGCCAACGGAGACCTCCGGCTGACGCAGGAGATGAGCGAACAACAAACTCCTGTTCTCAAGGTGTACGGGCCTGTCGAATTTACCAGTTTTTCCCTCACTCATGGAGATGAAAAACAGATTCTACTGGGTTGCTATCACGGGAAAGGCACCGTGAGTGAAGGGAGCCG
>JAYVFX010000871.1:0-4195 GCA_043772795.1 Deltaproteobacteria bacterium | reverse complement strand
TGCTTTTCGGCGTCGACGTAACGTTTCTTCGATCATCTCCAGTACATTGGCTGCGTAGTAGCGAGTGCCACACTTACGGCAAACGCCGACTGGAACATTCTCAAGAAGCACGTACTTACCCCCGACCTTCCGAGGTACGTCAACGTGTTTCTCGATGATCGCTCCGTCACAATACTCGCATTTTTCGCTTTCCCAGAACCCCATCTTTTGCTCTCCTGCTTTCGTCTAGCGCTTTGGGCCGTCTTCGTAGACCGTAATGACTCTTACCTTTCTCATACTGGTAATCCGACACACAATTTCTATCGGGAGATTATTCAGTGAGGCGCCGGGATGTCAACGACAGTAGTAGGGAGCGTTGCGGCATTAAGAAGCTGTTGAAAAACCCTCCGTCCGCCCTTCGACAAGCTCAGGACAGGCTTCGATAAGCTCAGGGTGAACGGAGGGAGTCTCGGCAACGTTGAGGATTATCCGTTCGTGCTGAGCCTGTCGAAGTACGTGTATGCCCGTTGAACCAGCCTCTGGGGAATTTATCAACAGCTTCTAAGGACTTTTCAGTATACCCCGAGCTCTTTGCTGAGACAGGTAGCCAGGATAGAGGTTGTGCACGGATTTTGCCGTGCCTATTGGAGAGGAGAATTAGGGTCAGATTTTTACTTTGGCAACTGGACTCTCTAGCGAGAGGGAATTAGGGGCATGTACATCCATGAGCCGCTCATTACGCCTGCAAGGAAATTTGCTGCATCCTGGACTCGTGGTTGTCTCGCTGGTAGCGTACACTGTCGTTGTGATCAAGCGACTCAATAAGAAAGAGATCTTATGCCTGTAGATATGCGCACCGCAGCAGGTAAACTCGTGTGGCAGACCGAAGGGCTGGAGATCGATCTGTTACCCCTCCAAGGACTCTGGACTGAGGAGCAGTACCTGCGCCTCACAGACCAGACAAACCATTTTATTGAGTTCACCAATGGTTACGTAGAGGTGCTGCCAATGCCGACACGGAAACACCAGGCAATCTCGCGTTTCCTCTTTCTCGCTTTCTTGGCTTTCGTGCAGCCTCGTGGCGGCACAGTCTTCTATGCACCGTTACGGGTGCGTATCGCCGCAGGTCGCTTCCGTGAGCCGGATTTAGTCTTGCTCCTCGATGTCAACGATCCTCGCAATCAGAATGCCTTCTGGCTTGGTGCTGACCTGGTAGTAGAAATCGTCAGCCCCGACTACGCGGAGCGCGACACGAGCATCAAACGAACCGAATACGCTCAGGCGCGCATCCCTGAGTATTGGATCGTCAACCCCGAAGAAGAATCCCTCACGGTGCTGAAATTGGTGGATAGTAACTACGTGGCCCACGGGATTTTCCGCCGCGGAGATATGGCGACATCCGCACTGCTGCAGGGCTTTATGGTGAGTGTCCAGGCCGTCTGCGATGCGGAGTGAGGGCAGCTGAAAAAAGCGAAGCGGAGAATCGGAAACAGGGAGAATCGGAGAAGTCATTGCGAGAAGCTCCTTACGACTCCGCTGCCTGAAGCAATCGCTGCGGACGACCTCGATTCGCAAAATTTAACGCGTAATCGCGCAGTTTCTCGGGAGCAATAATCGTCGTTTGCGGAGAAAATTGCACGAGCGTTCTTTTCGTCAGTTACTCCGCACCATTCTCCCGATATTAATTCTACCTCCGAGAGAACTCAAGCTAACCTGAGGGCAAAGACGAAAAGACTACAGACCCTTACTGAGTGAATATCCAAACCTATGCAGCTGTATTTGCAGGTTGGGAACGTATCTCTCTTGCCCAGCCGTACTATTCAAGAAACGGCTCAGACGAGGTTCTCACAAATGCTTCGCCCCTACTTCAAAGCGATTAAAAACCCCTACACCTTTGTGGTCAAAAGCTCTTACGAAAGTGTTTCATTCTTCCTTTTTCGCTTCATAGAGGTATTGTTTTCCTGGCATCACGTTTGCTCAACTAACGAGTCAAATTTTTCAGCACCAATACGAGAATTTGTTCATGCGCACATTTCATTGCCTCTGTGAGAACATTTTGTTTTTCGACAACAGCCTCTGTCTGCAATGCGGTCGGAAAGTTAGGTATTGCCCGGTTTGCTGCCTTGTTATCCCCCTTCTCCAAACTGCGGAAGGCAACCGTCGCTGCGGAAATCCAGCCTGTGAAGCACTCCTTGTGAAGTGTCATAACTATGTTACGTACAACGTCTGCAACCGTTGTGTAGAAAGCGGAGGGCAAAACTCGACAGGAGATAATGTATCTTCGACGGCTCCGTTGTGTGAGTGTTGTAGCTTCACAAGAACGATTCCCGATCTGAACGTGCCGGGAAATCTCGAGAAATGGTTTCGTCTGGAGATGGCCAAGCGCCGCTTATTTTATGACTTGGATATGCTTCACCTTCCCTATAGAGCTGAGGCTCAAGGCGTACAGCCCGGACTCTGCTTTGACTTCAAGGCTGATGTCACGCTCACGAACGAGTACTGGAGGACGATGGGCAGTAAGGAAAAGGTCTACACCGGGCATGACAACGGCACTATCACCATCAACATTCGCGAGGCCGATGATGTCGAACGCGAACGACTGAGGGTTGAGCTCGGAGAAGCGCAGCGAACCTTGCTCGGACACTTTCGCCACGAGATCGGGCATTATTATTGGGAGGTGCTGGTCAAGCAGCAATGCGAAGCCGCATTCATCGACCTCTTCGGTGATCCGATGAACCCCAACTATCAAGAGGCGTTAACCGCCTATTACAATGCAACGCCTCCCAGCAATTGGCAGTCACAATTCGTGAGCGCCTATGCCACGATGCACCCGTGGGAGGATTTTGCTGAAACCTTTGCCGCCTACTTGGATATGGTAAGCTTGTTGGACACCGCCTATCACATCAATGTTTCTAGTGGTTCGCCTTCTCTGGCCAATTTAGACGCCATAGTGACTCAGTATCAGCAACTGGGAATCTCGTTGAATGAGCTCAATCGCAGCAAGGGAATTACGGACGTCGTTCCTGAAGTGGTCTCTCTTGGCGTCAAAGAGAAAATGCGCTTCATTCACAATCTCGTGAGACCCAACAACGAGGTTCGTGTACATTCGACAACTGGAAGGCGGTAGTAGGAAAGTCACCGCCTCTGACGATGAGAAAAAGGAAAGGAGGGTGACCTCCTTTTCATCAGCATGAAGATATTCTCTGTGTCTCACAAATAGAGCGGAGACCATGTCAAGAAGGGAACCGTTCGCCAATCCTGTACGTCGCTGATTTTCCACACATGCTGTTCACTCTCAGTTTCTCGCCTGTTGCATCAACAGTATGTGCTCTTCTGCTACCTTTTTCCTCAGCTCACAAGCAAAACTCTGTGGGCCGATATTCTTTTTGTCAAGCGACATTGGTCTACCGCTTAGGCCGCGGTTTCCCATCGAGCGTTCAATGTCATAGTTGTATCAGTCAGTGTGAGATTTTCCGCACACTCTGTTGGACAATCAATCACGACCGGCCCGGACTGAATAAAGGCGTCGTGCAAGATACGAGGCAGATCCTTCGTTGCCTCCACGCGATACCCTTTCGCGCCAAAGCTTTCCGCATAGCGGACAAAATCAGGATTCCTGAAACGAACGAACGACTCACGACCGAAGCGGGCCTGCTGTTTCCAGCCGATGAGACCATAGCTACCATCATTGCAAATGATCGTGACGATCGGCAGTCGCAAACGCACGGCGGTCTCTAGTTCCTGTGAGTTCATGAGAAACCCGCCATCGCCGGTGAGCGCCACCACCTTACGCCGCGGAAAGAGCAACTTGGCGGCGACGGCGCCAGAGATCGCAATCCCCATCGCCGCAAATCCGTTGGAGATAATGAACGTCAAATTTTTCCGGTTGCTGTTTTGGGGAGGGCCGTCACAAATGATTGAGGAGACCTATGTCAGGACTTTGCTCCCACCAAGCGACTAAAAATCTCCTCGTCCTTCAACAACTGAGGAGACGGGAAAGCTTGTTTACTGTGAGACAAGCCCAGTTCCAAAAAGACTTCGCAGAGCTTGTACATCACTAAGCCGGGGTTGATCACCGGTACCGGCAGACGCTCTTTGAGATAGTCGTAGGATTGGTGCATTGTCGTCGAACCAAGCACGATCACATCCGCACCATCTTCGTATATTGCTTTCAGTGATTCCTGTTCGAGTTTACCGAAGATAGTCTCTTCTTTAC
>JAYVFX010000870.1:0-4427 GCA_043772795.1 Deltaproteobacteria bacterium | reverse complement strand
CCGACGGTGGGAATGGCCACGTCGCAGCGACGGCAGCAGCCAATTCGTCAGAGGTCGTAAACTTTCCGCCTCCAGGCCCGTCGGTGCCAACGAAATCGGTATCGCAAAAGCGGCAGACAGCGCTCGCTCGATCTTCTTCACGTCCAGACCAGAGATTACACCCAGCAAAGCGACAGAATACTGCCGGGCGACCAGCGTTCGCCCCTTCGCCTTGGAGGGTGTAGAAGATTTCTTTGACGGAATACATGGAAAATAGGATATAGGAGTTAGGATTTGAGACAGGCGGAAAAGGACGGAAAAAGCAGGAGAACCGAGAAAGAGGGGGATGGAAAAGAGGGTCAGAGATGGGCACGAAATCCCAACCCCGACCCCCCAACTCCCAGTTACTTCTTCACGCCGAGGATTGACTCCTTGAACACTTTTGCTGCCGAGAAGCCTACCTTCTTGCGGGCTGGAATTTTAATTGGCTCGCCAGTTTGTGGGTTACGTCCAATACGTGCTTTCAGCTGACGCAAGCGGAACGTACCCAAATTCGGAATCTTCAGCATTTTGTCTTTTTTCACCGTCTTGGTGATGAACTCCACCAACTGATCCAACTGGTCGTTCGCTTGTCGATTGGATAGCCCACCCCACGTTTCTGCGAGTTTCTTCACCATTTCTGACTTCGTCATAACATCAACCTCCTTCTCCAAAAAATGATTCCTGTGTTAATCCACCAAAATAAGCACGCCTCGCGACCGGTCTGTTGTTCTTCGCAGTTCGCATGCAGCATGCTGTTCTTCTCAAGCATCCTCTGTCATATTCTCGTCGTTTTCCGATCCTCCTCTTCCTTACAGATCCTCGCCAACTTCCGACAGAAAATTTCAGGTGAAGGCGGGTATTTCTTTCGCGTATCGCTGCTCCGTCTCACTGAGCAATGGTTAGCACCGGAACTTCGGTGACAGTCTTCCCGTACGACTGGGCAAGATATAACGCGCGTGCTTCGTCATCAGTAATCACGCGACGCTTGGTTTTTTCATCATACATTTTCCACAGACCACCTAACATCGGGTGACGACCACGGCGATAGCTATAGCCCCAATACAAAAACTCACGGGTCATACTGTCGCGGGCTTCCCAGTTTAAGCCACGACCGCCAGAAAACGTCGCCGTGTTCTTCAGCATGCGCCAGGGCGAGTAGAATGTCCGGTAGGCATCGCGATAGGCTTTGAGCACCTCTTCCGCGCTCATCGTCGGATGTTGGGACACGACGTGATCAGAATCATACCAGTTGAAGTCCCAATCCGTAATTTTTCCTTCTTCAACAGCTTTGATGTGATCTTCGGTTCCTGGCAGCGGCGTCACAATAAAAAACGACGCGAGGTCAACACCTACTTCAATCAAATCACGGGCAGCCTCATGGCCACTCTCGGGAGTATCGTAGGGAAAGCCGAGCATATAACCACAGTGGACTGCGATCCCAGCGTTATGCCAATTGTTCACGACCCGGCGATATTTCTCCAACACCCGATGCTTCGCTTCCGTCAATTCAAGATTACGCTCGCCACGCTGGTCGGTGTTCTGGAATTTTGTGGCTGCCATCAGATTGAGAGGATTGAACGATTCAAAGCCGACAAAGGCGCAATAACCACCCGCCTCTTTGACCAGCTCAACAAAGCGACGACTGCGTTGATGCTTGTTGCTATCCACTTCACCAGGACGGAGGTCGGAATAGCCACCGGCATCAATGTCCACCTGCATCATGAAGTTGACAGTCCGCCCTTGGCGTCGCAGTTCTGCCATGCCAAGAAGCACGGGTTCCCATTGTGGGCTCCGGAAAAAGTCATCATCAACAAGGAACAGTGTATCGATGCCGTGGTTATCCGCCGCATCGCGAATCCAATCGACTGCAGACTGCGAATCGCGTGCCCGCATCGTGCGGCCCATCACATTCTTCACACTGCAATAGGAACAGGTAAACGGGCAGCCACGCGAGGTATCGAGCGTCGTCATCGTGGAGTTGGCAAATCGTGTGAGATAGCGGTCATCGATCGCTGGCAACTGCGCAGCATCGATCTCCGGTACGGTGATCTCTCCGGTGCCGGTTTTGGCGCGGATACCGGTTGTGACGCTATAGTGCGGCTGTAATTCACCATTGAGATAGTCATCGAGAATGTGCACCCAGGTGTTCTCAGCTTCGCCAACCACGGTTGTCACACCACAGCTATTGAGAAACGTACACGAATCAGGATAGCCACTGACATGAAAGCCACCCATGAGCACGGTGAAGCCGGCGGCGACAAACTGCAGCGCGAGGTCACGCCCGCGCGGGTACTGATTGGTTTGCACCCCGGCCATCCCGATGAGCACCTCAACGCCGTCTTCCTTGCCTTTGTCTTTGATGGCTTGAATGGTGTCGGCATTGATCGCGCCTTCGACAATCTCGTCCCAAAGGATGGTTTCAACAAAGATGTTCTTTGCCGCGCGCAGGCGATTATATTCTTCATTCAAGGCCGCAAGTGCGGTGAGCGTGTTGTTCGGCAACACTCCTTTCCAGAAGCGCAGCACATAACCGTCAGTGTCATACTTCGACGGCTTAATAAAGTAGATGCGTACCGTGCGACACGGCGTAGCGTCCCGGCTCACATCACGAAGTACGGGCAAGGTAGTCGTTGGAGCGCCCATAGTGCCGGACTGAGGGGTGTACGCAGCGCCGATTTTCGTCAGTGCGTGGGCTTCTTCCCACCACGAGCGCCAGCCTTTAACTCGCGCGGTTCTGTGACCTAATGTTGCCATTTGTATACGTTTCCTCTCGTAAAATCCAACATTTTGTACTTCTCATGCACGCAAATGTCAATAAAACCCTGGTAAAATCTAGTGATACATCTCCACCAGTTCGATCATGCCAAGTTTTTTCAATTCGCCGAATAAACGACCTTTCACTTCTTGTACTGTTTCCATACGCAATACTTCCTGGGTCAAACGTTGCGCATCCGCGTACGACAATGAACGCACCACGCGTTTGATGACGGGGACGAAGAATGGCTCCATGCTCAGTTCATCAAGGCCCATCCCCAACAGCACCATCGTACAGAGTGGATCGGCTGCCATTTCACCGCACATACTCACGCGGCGGCCTGCACGTTTTGCCGCCTGCACAGTCCAGGAAATTGCTTGCAAAACCGCGGGATGCAATGGCTCATACAATGATGCGACTTTACGATTATCACGATCGACCGCGAGGAGATACTGAATCAGGTCATTGGTCCCGATACTGAAGAAGTCCACTTCCTTGATGAGACGATCCGCCAACCAGACGGCTGCAGGAACTTCAACCATCACGCCGATCGGCATCCATGGGTCGAACGTAATCTCTTCCTGGCGCAGTTCCGTCTTCACCTCGGTTAACAGCTTCTTCACTTGCAAGACTTCTTCAACACTGGAAATCATGGGAAATAACAACCGGACCGGTCCGTGCATACCGGCACGCAGAATCGCGCGTAGCTGCACCTTAAAAATATCTACTTTCTCAAGCGAGATACGAATCGAGCGCCAGCCAAGATAAGGGTTCTCTTCTCGTGGCAACCGCATATAGGCAGGATACTTGTCGGGCCCTAAATCAAGGGTCCGAATCGTAACAGGCTTCCCGCCCATGTTGCTCAAGACTCGTCGATATAAATCATACTGCTCTTCTTCGCTCGGAAAGTCGCGGTAAGTGAGAAAAGGGATCTCTGTCCGATAGAGCCCGATGTCTTCTGCCCCGTGGCGTTGGGCGAAGGTTACATCAATCAACAACCCCACATTGGCACCGAGGGCGATACGAACCCCGTCTCGCGTTTCGGCTGGCAGGTCATGAATGCCTTCGAGATCGCGGTTGAATGCGCGATACTCACGATCAAGTTGCTCATACTCCCGCAACACTTCTGCGCCGGGGTTCACATAGATAACACCGGAGTTGCCATCAACAATAAGGATGTCCTCTCCTTGGATAATCTCGGCATGCTCAACACCGACGACAGTAGGAATTTCAAACGATTTCGCCAGAATCGAGGCGTGAGACGTCGCCCCACCACGCGCGAGGACGATCCCCTTCAGTCGTGCCGAATCCACCATGCACAAATCAGAAAGCGTCATCTCGTCGGCAACGAGAATCACACTTTCGTTGCTCGGGCGCTCTTTTTCTTCAATTCCTAACAGGAGACGCAACAGCCGCTGACTGACATCGCGAATATCCGTCGTTCGTTCACGCAAGAGCTGGTTTTCCGCTCTCTGCAACGTTTCGATATATTCATCACTCACCTTCTTCACCGCGATTTCAGCAGCGTCATTTTCGCGAATCAGTCCCTCGATTTTCCCGAGGAAGCCGGGATCCTCTAACATCATCGCGTGGGCATCAAAGATCGCAATATCGATCTCCGGTAAACGCGCATGCACTTGCTCCTTGAGCG